>CP167918.1 GCA_041504365.1 Dryocola sp. LX212
TGATACGGTGGTTTCAGATGCTGCTGCAAACGCCGCAGGTGCGATGGCGCCAGCCATCAGTGAAGCAACAACCATTGCCAGAAATTTATTTTTCATCAATAACAAACCTGTTCAGAAATTAATATAGATATCCGGGCCATCCTGGGGAAAAAACAGAACGAGCACAGAACATGAAGCCGCATTATTATCAGATAAGTTAAGGTGACTCACAATATCCACTAATGGAGTGGATTTGAGCAGGAAATAAAACAGATATGGGGTTGTCGATTACATCACTGAACATTGTATCGCAGCTCGCCGCAGGCCTACGACCTAGCTTGCCGGGCGAGCAGGCGAGGAAGCGTAAAATCACCAAATGAAAAACTCTCCAGACACGTTTTATCCATATATACAAATTATCTTTTTATTTATTTTTAGATATTTTTTATTTATTTTGGACTGACCCCGCTCCGGTAGACGATCCTGCCCTATAGTTTGAGCATAGGGGGAGCGTATGGGCACACCACGATTTACACCTGAATTTAAGGAAGAAGCCGTCCGTCAAATAACGGAACGCGGTTATTCTGTCGCTGAAGTTTCTGACCGGCTGGGCGTTTCAGCACACAGTCTCTATAAATGGCTGCGGGCGATCATCAATGAACACCACACTGTATGGGGTGTCATGACGATGTGTCCGGTACTGAACGTCGCCCGGGCTGATATCTTCAATTACATTGAAGTGTTCTACAACCGGGCCCGGCGCCACAACCATCTCGGGGGGCAGTCAAGAGGCCTTCGAACAGGTCTTATCGTGAGGACTGGATATGTCCACTATCGTGAGGGTAGCCCAATTCAAATTAAAATGGTTTTAAAAAAATCGGCCGCATAAAGTTAGATAGACCAGACACGCCTTGTAGGTGTGTCTGGTCTATCTATAGAGCGGAAATATTTTTACCATATCAATGGTATTCAGACTTAATTTAGCAGGTGATTGATTTTAGTAAATAAAATGAATCAAAAATGATAGCTACCCCCCAACCACGCACTGACCTGTTTATCTATATCATGCCCAAATTCAGTGTTAACACTCGCAGATGCTGACCAGTTATGAGTTATCTCTGCATTTATGCCAATGCCGGCATTTCCTCCATCAAGGTTTTGCCCTGCAAAATGGTAATTATCCGCAGAAAAGTGTACTTTTGAACCCATTTGACCGTTCCAGGCCAGTGAAACAAATGGTTTAAGCTCAGCCTGACCGATACGGAAATGCGTGCCAGCTTTCAGGCCTGCGCCGACAAAGCCACTACTGAAATGTCCGGCGCCGACATCACTATAACCGTCATTATAACTCTCCGTCAGGATATTATCATATCCAAGCGTTAGATAAGGACGGACCCAGATATGGGGCGTAGCACGAATGTGTGCGCCAACGCGACTCTGTACAAGGAAACTGTCTCCGTCATAGTCCCCTCCCGCACGAATTTTTCCATCTTTCCCGCCACTGCTATAAGACATATCACCATACGTTGCTTCGATATCTGCAAACCAGCCCCACTGTTTTGTATCTGATAAAAGCTGATTCCAGCTTCCATACAAACTATAATATGCTCCGCTGATATCGTTAAACCCATCTTTGTTATTCAGGTCCATGTCATTATGCAAATATCCCAGTGCGGCACCAAAATGCAGAACACTGTTATTTTTTAGCATGACGGCTTTATCTCCACCCAATTCAAAGCCTGAGATATCGGTATTATAGGACGTTACGCCAGCAGTACGGTCACCGCCAGCGTAAATGCCTTGCATCCACAGATGATTGCCATGATCAGCATTAGCATGTGTGTCGAGTTGCCTTGTTATGCCGCCAGCAATCCGATGAATCATGTCATCACTGGCCAGCAGACCAGCTTGTGCAGCCTGCAAATCGGCAGCTACATCATTATCATCCGGCTTAGGTGTTGGGGCTGGAGTAGGGTCTGGTATTGGGTCCGGAGTAGGGTCTGGTATTGGGTCCGGAGTAGGGTCTGGTATTGGGTCCGGAGTAGGATCTGGAGTAGGATCTGGAGTAGGGTCCGGTATTGGGTCCGGAGTAGGGTCCGGTATCGAGTCTGTATGGAATGTGACATCCCATGTTGTTCCTTTATCAGCATTACCCGCCTCATCACTTACGTTTTTCGCATCATAAACAACATCATCTATAATATAAGCACCACTCCGGATTGGAGATAACGTTCCCGTTGAAATACTGCTATTAACTAATATGTTTTCATCAGTATTGAAATAGAAAAATGATTCTTTTCCTGTATCAATAAGTGATGGATCAAGATAGTTGACGTTAAAATTAACGTTATCGTAACCGGTGACGCTCATTGGATCGGCCAGAGCATCACCACCAATAATAGCCCCATCATTAATATTGACCGTCAGATTTCCTTCTTTATCTGATGCGGTGATATCTCCACTATAGGTAGTATTGCTTACATTGACGGTAGTATTACTGACTCCGTCCACAACGTCACTTTCCCGGAAGGCCTGTGTGGAAATATCACCATTAAAAATGGCATCATCCAGTGTGACGGTCATATCGCTACCTATCAGGCTGATATCGCCATTCACAGTCGACCCTCCGGTCACAGATACAGTTGCAGCCGCATCTCCCATTGACTGGGCACTGATGTCTCCGTAAATCGTTGAATCATCTACCGAGACTACTGCATTGCCTTCACCAATGACTCCCGTGGAGGACTGAGCTACTAAAGCAAAGGGGGCATTGCCTGCGGTATCTTCTGTTCCAACCTGACTGTTATTGACAACAATTGTACTGTCGCTACCTTTGGCGTATGTGCTAATACCATTTTCGATCTGAGACTGATGAACCACAACTCCAGCTTCCCCTCCACCTGAAGAAATCACTTCTACATCAGGATTACGGGCTGCGGCAGAATCATCAGCCAGACCAATGGTACTGTTATCAATAACAGCCAATGCTCCTTTATCACCCTCCATATGAACCACGGGCGCTCCTTGAGATGCCGTATTTGTCCCGATGAGAGTACTGTCACTAATGCCGAGCACTGTTTTTTGCTGAGATGTTTCTAGGATTCCGCCATCCAAATCACTGCCTTCCACTGCAACAGTGGCGTTCTGTGCAGCATCCGCATTGAGACGACCGACTAGTGTTGAATCTTTTATTCCAACATTTACATCACCGGTATCTGAGACGACCCACAAGCCATAGCCAAAAGGAGGGGGATTGCCGTTCAGATGACTTTCGGTGATCACCGCATTAGCATCGCCATAAGCATTAAGATGGGTTGTACCAGTTGCAACATTCAGATCATTGGCATGTAAGGTGAGGCTGCCATAGGTACTGGTCAGGGTAAATGCATCTGGGAATGATAAGCTTCCCGTATTTACTGACCCGCCCAGGAGCGTCATATCGATATTACCGGTAGTACGATATGTCCAGTTATCGTTGGTTACATCCAAGCCACTGAGCGTAAAAGTTTGATCGCCAGTGGTGTCAGTATGATTACTAGATGGCGCAGCAGCATATGCCGGGAGCGCAGTCAGCACGGCCAGAGCTAACGCCGAAAATTCACGAGGAACAGAAAGCATAGACATAAGTATCAGTATTATTTCAGTTAAAAGATGAATGGAAAAGAGAGCTGCTATAATAGAATATAAACGAGCAGGATCTCATGATCCCACCCCCTCATAATGAGTTTAAAATTAAATTTTCATTTATATTTAGAAACTAATTGATGCATTTGGGAGTTTTGAATGGAGGGTGACTTAATTATTTACAGGATCTATCCATTCGTCTATGTTGTCAATGCTGACAGGAAAATCAATTTATTATTTTTAATATTTGAAACATTTTATTTTTGTGTATTTTAACGTCTTTCAAAAGTAAAATCATAGTGTTAAGTCGCCATATTGCTGAGATTAAGGCGATGCGTAACCAGAATGTTAGTTATGAACAACATGCTCAGGTTTTTTGGCGATTATAATGTTAAAAACTTACCTGCCTGGGAAGTTTTATTTATCGTTTACAACGAATTATGCAAGCTGCTCGCGCATTTTCTGTATGGTAGCGGTAAAAGTGCGCTATGTTTAGCTATGCACAGAGCAGACCCTTTAGTCTTTGGGGGTGAGATAACGTAGCATCAAAGAAAAGTTAGTAACGCTCTGGAATATCGCGATTAATACTCACCAGACGGCCGTTACGCACAGTGATGTAACCCCCAGCTTTCAACCCTGCAAGGATTTGAAACACGTAACTGCGTGATAGACGTGTCCGTCTTAGAATAAATGCTGCAATACCTTCACCATGCAGCGTATTTTCTTCGGCTTTGAACTGGTATCGATACAACATTTCTCTAATGGTCGCATAGCCTGAATCGTTGTTCCGCTCGAAGTAAACGTAAGTCAGCCTTGCTGACAGGTAGCTCATGATGCGCGCAAAGGCATCTAAATATGTCGTCTGTCGTAAGAACAGCGTATCAAATTCCTCCAGCGTCAACTGCACTGCGGTGACCTTGCTTTCTGTCCTGTAGTACAGTTTCATACCTGGATAATAGCGTTCCATCAACCCTACTGGCATATAGCGATGAGTATGTCCTAGAGCCAGGCCGTCTTCTTCCTTATCTGAAACGAGCATGCTTCCTTCCATAATCATGAGTATTTCGTCAGGACGTGGTTGTAATGTTATCCCCCGCTCAAAATGCAGACGACGGCCTGCTTGCTCCAATGCTTCCTTTAAGTCACTAAAATCCATTTCGTTATAAATAATGTCTGCATGGCTAAATGATGAAGTCATATATTCTCCGGTCTGTTTCCGACTCCCATTAAAATGATGGTCGGGTTGCACTCTGAGTCCATTATAGTAGCGACAAGGGCTGGGCATGGACTGTGTAACGCGAAAAATTACCATCTCTGTTAAATTTCGTTGCTTTTATATTAGTCTTGGTTGTGCCGGATTGTAAATGTATGTCTATGATAGTCAATTTTGTCCTTTAGTGGACTGTGATGGGCCAGAAAAATAAACATAATCCCTTCGGGTAATCAAATAAGGTCCGTCAGCAGTGAAATCATCAAAAATAGTATTTCACGGCGGACTTTCTGTTTCTGTATTTTCTGTATTTAAGGATAGCTATGAAATTTGCAAAAATCGCTCTTGTAGCAGCAATGGGTCTGACCGGTATTTCTTCTGCTTACGCAGCTGGCATTGGTGGATCTTCTACCACTGACCAGGGACACGGTACTGTCACCTTTACTGGCTCCATCATTGATGCGCCGTGCTCTATCACTCCGGACACCGTCGATCAGACCGTTGATTTAGGCGAAGTCTCCGATGCAGCTCTGGCTAACCAAGGTTCTTCTACTCCGGTTCCGTTCCAGATCAAACTGGAGAACTGTGACATCTCTGATGCTTCTCAGGATGCAGTTAGCGTGACCTTCCAGGGTATGCAAGATGCTGTAGATGCTTCCATGCTGGGTCTGAGCGGTACCGCTGCGGGTGCTGGTATTGTAATCACTACTTCTGCTGGTTCTCAGCTTGACCTGGGTACTGCGAGTGCTGCACAGCAGCTGCAAACTGGTCCGAACACTCTGGGCTTCACTGCATACCTCCGTGGCGAAGCAGCTGCGACTCCTGTAACTCCAGGTGACTTCAGCTCTGTAGCCAACTTCTCTCTGGCATATGAGTAAGCCATTTTCATCAGTCGGTTAAATCGATTGATGCAGTGTCCGGTCCTGATGGGCCGGCTCTAACCCAGGCGCAGAGGCCAGCTTTATTGCTGGATTGTGCCCCTGTGTTAACTCTACGAATAACCAGCCGCTACCTGTCGGCTTGATGACTGCGATGCGCCATGACCCGACCAGTATCACATCTGTATTCTGCTTCTGCATTCCGACAAATTTTGTGGCTCATCGGGGCGTTGTTAGTTCTGCCTGTTGATGCTGCAGATCAGGGGCACGGCATGGTTCACATGGACGGAAAGATTCTGGATTCAGCGTGCAGCGTGGATACCAATAGCCGTGACCAGACTATCGATATGTTGACCCAGCCTGCCAGCGAAATTATCAGCGCGGGTGAAGGCTTGCCGCGTCCATTTAGTATTCGTCTGGTTAATTGTAACCTAAGCCGGGCCCAAACAAGTGCAGCAATGTTGCCGGATTGGCAATATTTTCGGGTGACATTTGACGGTATTCATGACGGGAAATCGTTTGGTGTAACCGGTGAGGCTCGCGGGATTGCGCTGCAAATTCGCGATGCGCGTGATGTGGTGGCTATACCGGGTGAACCGATGCCTGCAAGCAACATCACACCAGATGACATGACAATGGATTACACCCTGCGTCTGGTGGGTAACGGCAAAGATATGCAGGCTGGAGACTATCGCACCACCATCCGTTACAAACTCGACTACTACTGATCGGCGGAACCTCACTATTCATGAAAGCCCAAAAAACGCCGGCGTTGTCGGTTCTGAGCACGATGATTATTCTGTCACTGTCCACCTATCATCCGGTACTGGCAGAAGAAGTGCAGTTCAACACCGATGTGTTGGATGTTAAGGACCGCGATAATATCAGTCTGGAACAGTTTTCCCATGCCGGTTATATCATGCCGGGGGATTATGCTTTTACGGTGGCGGTTAATGGTCATGCACTCAACGGTGAGCAGACCATTCGGTATTTCCAGGATGAACAGGACAAGAACAACTCGTTAATCTGTGTCCCACAAGATGTAGCTAATCAATTAGGGCTGAAAGAAGAATTCGCCAAAAAATTGACCTGGTGGCACGATAATCAATGCCTGACATTAAGTAGCCTGGATGGAATGACCGCCACGGGCGATCTCGGTACATCCACGCTAAATATCAGTATTCCTCAGGCCTACCTTGAGTATGTTTCCGATACTTGGGATCCCCCCTCCCGCTGGGATAATGGCGTGAACGGGGTCATATTTGACTATAACGTCAATGCTGATGCGGGCTCTCGTCATCGTGATTACGAGAACGGACGCTATTACGATATTTCCGCGAACGGGACCACAGGACTCAACATCGGTGCCTGGCGTCTTCGTGCTGACTGGCAAGGGTCTCTTGACCATGAAACCGGCAAAGGAAGCGGCACCACCAAAAACATAGATGTTAGTGAGGTCTATGCGTATAGACCATTACCATCCATTAAATCAAAACTGACTTTGGGTGAGACTTACTACAATTCAGATGTATTTGATAGCTTCCGATTTGTGGGAGGGGAACTTGAGTCCGATGACAACATGTTACCACCAAACCTGCGTGGTTATGCGCCTGAAGTGACCGGGGTGGCGAAAACCAATGCCAGAGTGACAGTGTCACAAATGGGCAAGGTACTTTACCAGACTCAAGTTGCGCCGGGTCCCTTCAGGATCCAGGATTTGAGCGATGCGGTATCCGGTAAGCTGGATGTAAAGGTGGAAGAGCAGAATGGTGCAGTGCAGGCTTTCACGGTAAATACCTCCGATATCCCTTACCTGACCCGACCGGGGACAGTCCGCTATAAAGTGGCAGTGGGGAAACCACAAGGTTATCAGTACACTCGTTTCCGTGGTGATAATGAGCAAGAATATGCTGATGACACATATTCTGATATGCATGATACCGGAGGGGCTCCTGCCTTTGTTGCTGGGGAGTTCTCTTGGGGTATTGATAGCGGCTGGTCGTTGTATGGTGGCGGCATTGGTAGTAAGGATTATGATTCTCTGTCTGTAGGTTTAGGCCGAGACTTAATGCAGTTTGGTGCGGTGTCTGTCGATGCCAGCGTCGCGCGGGCGAGCGATCTACCGGGGGATGATTCATCGAAAACAGGGACGTCCTACCGAATCAGTTATTCAAAAGATTTTGATGAGTATGACAGCCAAATAACCTTTGCAGGGTACCGTTTCTCGACCCGTGACTTTATGACCATGGATGAGTTTCTGGATGCACACAGTGGTGAGAGCGATCTCGACAATGATAAGCAGATGTACACCGTCTCGTTTAACAAAGAGTTCCGCGACACTGGCCTCAGTGTGTATCTGAACTACTCGCATGAAACCTACTGGGACAGTCCGAAAAATAACAACTTTAACCTGTCGGTTTCCAAGACGTTTGATGCTTTTGGGCTACACAATTTAAGCGCTTCTTTGACTGCATACAAAAATCAGTACGATGGCAGTAATGATTACGGCGGTTATCTGTCAATGTCCGTTCCGGTGGGCGATAACAGTACCGTAAGCCTGAACTCCACGGTAAGTAATTCACATACCTCCAATGAGGTTGAGTACTACCACACGATAGACAGTAACAATAATTATCAGCTCGCAGCTGGCGGCTCTGATGGCGATGCTACAACCCGTGCATACTTTACTCATCTGGGTGATATGGCAGAGGTAGATGCAAGGGCTAGTTATGAGGCTGGAGAGTCTTCCACTGTAGGTCTAACCCTGCGTGGTGGCCTGACAGCGACCAGCAAAGGTGTCGCTCTGCACCGTGTAACTAATATGGGCGGAGCCCGCATGATGGTTGATACCGGTGGGGTATCCGGCGTACCAGTTACCGGCTTCGGTGGTGTCAGCCATTCAAATCTGTTCGGGAAAGCAGTGATTGGTGATGTGAATGATTATTATCGCAGTACCGCCTCGGTCGACCTGGACAAGCTGGCAGATGACGTAGATGTCACAAAGTCAGTAGTGCAAGGTACTCTGACGGAAGGCGCTATCGGTTATCGCAAATTTGCCGTGATCAGCGGAGAAAAAGCAATGGCTACCCTACGTCTGCAGGACGGATCGGCGCCACCATTTGGTGCCACCGTCTTTAATGAAGACGGTGCGCAGACCGGGATTGTGAATGATGATGGTAGTGTGTATTTAAGTGGGATCCAGCCGGATGGAAAAATGGTCGCTAAATGGGATGGCCAGGTCTGTGATATCAGCTTACCGAAAACGTTGCCGGCAGAAGGACAGGCCTTGCTTCTGCCGTGTACTAGCCTGCGTCAGGATGACACCAAACACGACGATAAGTCACAAGCTAAAATAGCACCATAAGGTGCTAACTGATTGAATACAGGTATATGTTATGAAATTAAAGACTCTGACTATTGTGTCAACCTTGGTGCTTGGCACTCTTGCTGTACAGTCTGCGCAGGCGGCGGTGGCTTTGGATCGTACCCGCGTTATCTATAACGGTGCGGACAAATCAATGACCGTCAATATTCAAAACAGGAATCAGAACTTGCCCTATCTGGCTCAGAGCTGGGTAGAAGATGCGCATGGGAAGAAAATTAGTTCGCCGATGACTGCCCTGCCGCCGATTCAGCGTCTTGAACCGGGCGCGAAAAGCCAGATTAAGATCCAGGGTATGGAAGCAGCTTTACACGCTTTGCCGCAGGATCGGGAATCGCTGTATTATTTTAACCTGCGTGAAATTCCACCAAAGAGTAAGAAGCCTAATACCCTGCAGATAGCTTTGCAGACGCGGATCAAAATGTTTTATCGCCCTGAAGCCATCGCAGTGAAAAAAACTGACAAGCCTGCAGCAGAGAGTTTGACCCTGACGCGTAGCGGTGACAGCTATACCATTGTCAATCCGACGCCATACTACATAACTATCATTAACGCTACGAAGGGCATATCCGGTCAGTCACCAAAATCCTTCAAACCCGTTATGGTGCCACCAAAAAGTCAGGCTCCACTCAATGTAGGGGCATCCGCTGTTGGCAGTGCGCCGGTATTAACCTATATCAACGATTTTGGCGGTCGTCCGAAAGTGGTGTTCAGCTGTGGCGGCAGTACCTGTAAAGTTGCTCGTAGCGAGAAGGAATAATCCATGTCGCCGTCCCAGTTATCCGGACGTGCTTGTCTGATCCTACTGTGTAGTCTTATAAGCGTTGGGCGCGTACAGGCTACGGACAACTGGAATGTAGACGGCGAGCACGGTGAATTGCATGTGGAAGGCGAACTGCAGGAGGCTGCCTGCCGGGTTGAGATGGATTCGGCATTTCAGCAGGTTGATCTGGGAGTGATATCCACGGATGATTTGCGTCAGCCTGGAGCAAGAAGCACTCCAGTTCCTTTCCATATTTACCTACGCGATTGCCTGCGTACCCGGAGCGCGGTCCGGAATGTTAACACAGGTAACTTGAGCTGGAGCGCAAACCAGCCAGTGGTATCGGTAGCCTTTATGGCGACAGCTGATGCTGATGAGCCTACGTTAGTACATCCGGATAGCATGACCTTGTCCGGTGTGGGGCTACGTTTGCTCAGCGATAGCCAGGAGACGCTGACTTTAGGGCGTCGTGGGCGTCCGAAGTTTCTGGATCCTGGGCAAAATACGCTGACCTTTTACGTAGTACCGGAGCGAACGTTGTCTCCTCTCGCCCCTGGGGATTTTCGTGCCACGGTCAGTTTTTCCCTTGATTATGAATAAGAGGTATCAATGAATCGCCGCTTTTCGGTTTTTTTTTCCAGACAGCCGCTAGCGGGCGCTTTGGTGCTGGGCTGCTTTCTGTCGAGTATGTCTGCTCATGCGGCGACGGTGAGCGTATCGGGTAACGTCGTCTTACCACCATGTACTTTAAATGGTGGTAATACTATTGATGTGAACTTTGGTGATGATGTGATGATCACTCGTATTGATGGCAAGGAATACAAAAAGCAGCCTGTCAATTACAATCTTTCTTGTGAAGGGGATATGAGTAACGGCAATAACTTGCTGAGCATCACCATTAGTGGCTCAGTTGCATCGTTTGGTAGTGGTCTGTTGAAAACGGACAAAAGTGGGTTGGGGGTGCAGTTTCTCAATTATACCACACCACTGGCGGTGAATACTGGACAGGCCAAATTTAACTATGACAGTTCACATCCAACGTTATTTGCCGTGCTGGCTAAAAACAGTGCCTCCCCACCAACAGCCGGTGAATTCAGCGCTACCGCCACCATGTCTGTCAATTACCAGTAAGGATATGTATGCGTAAGCTGTTTTCTCTGATGCTGCTTATGGGACTGACGTGTCAGGCCTATGCGGATAACACTGCTCCTATGACATTACACGGTACGTTGATTGAACCCCCTCCCTGTTCTATCAATGGTGGTCAGGACACCTTGGTTGATTTCGGGACTGTGGGCACCAGCCGGGTGAATGGGGAGAATTACAAACAGGTAATAGGATACACCATCGTCTGTGAGGAAGACCCTGACAATCATCCTTGGTTGCTAGGATTATCAGTGACCGGAACCAGTACCTCTTTTGATACCGCCGCTGTTCAGGCGCAGGTAGATGGCTCATCCAGCCGGGATCTTGGAATTCGTA
The DNA here is from genome assembly GCA_041504365.1 of Dryocola sp. LX212. Classification (NCBI taxonomy): domain Bacteria; kingdom Pseudomonadati; phylum Pseudomonadota; class Gammaproteobacteria; order Enterobacterales; family Enterobacteriaceae; genus Dryocola; species Dryocola sp. LX212. The sequence continues at coordinate 11,319 of CP167918.1, forward strand.
TGTTGCTCGGGGGCAAAGCCTTCGTTCTCAACAAGCGAGTGGATATTAGTCAGGGCCCCCAACCGATATTACAAGCAGTGCCTGTTCAGGCTCCAGGTGCAACCTTGCCGGAAGGCGATTTTCATGCAACTGCCACTCTGTTGGCTGATTATGAATAAAGGGCAATGATGAAAATAGAAAGGATATGCCTCTTATGGGTCATGATGTTGACGTTATTGCTGAGTATAGGGTTCGTACATGCGACCAATAACATTGGTATGGAAATGGATTTCAAGGGAACCTTGGTTAATGAGCCTTGTACTGTAGACCCTAATGACACGGATATTCATCTCGATTTTGGAACGATTATTGATGAATATTTATATCTGAATACGCGTACCCACAGCCAGCCTTTCACCATTCATCTTCAGGACTGTGATATTGATAACTGGCCCGGCGAAGGTACTGTAACCGTACATTTTGATGGTGCGGAGGATGCAGCCCTACCTGGATATCTGGCAATGAGTGATACCACTATTGGGGCCGCTGTGGGACTTGAGCAGGGTGATGGGACATTTCTTCCTTTACGTAAAACGAGCGCACCTATTCAGCTGTCAGATGGCAGCGTTGCGCTGAATTTCAAGGCGTTTGTGGAAGGAGAACCTCAGGCTATTACCAACAAAACAATTAAGCTCGGGGATTTTAGCGCTACCGCGACGTTCTTCCTGGATTACCCTTGAGTAGAAATCATTTACTCCATACATAAAAAAGTAGCACGGAAGTGCTACTTTTTTATGTCATTTTCCTGTCAGATGTTTACGCGCATATCGACGCCAGCTATAGGGAAGATATAATGATTCGCGACGATTTATCCGCCCGTAATGCCCTTCACCATAACGCAATAATTTTTCCAGAATAATATCACTACGCTAGCCAGCTAGCGATATGATGTCATGGGCATTCAATAAATTCCGCAGTTCCGCAATTTCATGAAAACATGCCAGACGCTCTATGCGAGCCTGTTCGAAAAATAATAGCATTCGGTCTTCCAGCGTCAGATCAGGGTAGTCTGATCCAGGCAAAACTGGATGTCGAGGTTTGTAGGCTAATGCCATGATAATCCTTCACGCTGCAGTATAATGTTATGCGGTTATAATTTGTGCGCATGATAACAAAAACGTTAACGTCTCATTAGTCCATTAACAGAGACCTAATATACCAACACAATGCTCTCGCTACCGTTCTATTAAAAGCATTAACAGTAAATGGGTACGAATGCCTATTTTTATAACTATATAGGCACTGCACATTTACACCCTTTATTATACAGTGAACGTAGTGCCATTACATTTTCGTTATCCATGACAATCATATTCAATGTTGTTAAGTTTTTTGCGTATATCGATAATTTAATTGTGCGAAAACCATTTAAAAATAACATTAAAGTTCAGCTTGGATAACTAATTCCATCGGCGTGATATTACAATAATTTAATAATAAAATCGTATTGATGTGATTTGTTACCCGAAATAACAGTTGCAACCGTTACGCTTTGCAATAATACCCACCTGGTTTGAATGGGTTTATGTAAGTTACACAAGGATTGATATGCACACACTGATACGAGTGGGATTGACCTCAGAGCAATCAGCCAGCAGTTTTAGCGATGATGAGTTGTATATACTGGCATTTGGCAACACACAACAGGCAAATGCCTGTCGTGAACTGTTGGCGTATCGTCAACGGGATAAAGCAAGAAATCTTACGGAGCGCAACCGTCAACAACCCCCCCAGCAATCTGCATGGTAGATGTCGGGAGAAGGGAGCGTTTATCACATCATCTGAAATGTTGGATATGTGCGCGCAATGTCTGACATAGCAGATACTTCTTTCTCCTGATATTCCAGCGGCAGAGGAAAGTTGATGGCATTGAGCTTTCCCCGACGGATATCAAGGTAGGCCTGTTCAGTCAGAGTGCTTAACACTGCGACCACTTGCTCTTGTGGAAGAGAAGCGCGGCTTAGCACGAAGGGGAGTAGTTTCTGCTCTTTTAACCCACCACTTCGCTTCATTTCCATATAGAGGTAAATAAGCGCCCGGATACGGGGATACCCACGGAAAATATCAACAGCAGAATGTGAAAGAATAATCCGCAAGGTAGTCAGGGAAAGAGCTCTAAAGACCTGTTCAACTAGCGTGCAACCTTCAGTTTCCTGAAGAAAATTTTCTGATAGTTTATGCAGTACACAGTCGTCCATAGCACGGTAGCAAAAATTGACGCCGGAGACATATTTCGCCAATATCCCTACGGGGTCACCGGGTAACAAAGTACCTATAACGTGGCTTTCTGCAGAATGTATTTCGTTAAGCTTTGCTTCCAGGTGGATGGCCCCGCTTTGCAGGAGATAAACAGCATGCTCTGGGGCGTGGAAAGCGTCACCCTTACGTACCAATACGTCGTTATTACCCATGCCAGTAGAAAGATGGGGTTGTCGGATGTTATTCTTCGAGGTGTTATCGTAAGGCATAATATCTGCGATCCATTCTTTTTGTTTGACAGGAGGTGCAAAGTTAAGCACAAGAAATTAATGTACCTCGCGTCCTTTCAATAATTTATTACAGAAGATAGAATAACGCTAATGATAAACAAAAAAAAGCTGACTGAAAGGGCAGGTTTTTTGAATACTTAAATACTCCGGCATCTAAAAGGAAATAATATGTCTTGCAGTATGGAGTTTTTTGAAACAAACTACAATTTGTTACACTCAGGTATGGCCACGGATTTATTTTCATTGCGTGAGAAAACATTCAATTCCCGGCTTGCATGGCAAGTTGAATGTAAAAATGGCATGGAAAAAGATCATTTTGATAATGAAAACACAATTTATCTTCTTGGTATGAGTCAGGGGCATCTGGTTTGCGGAGCTCGCTTCATAGATATCTGCCACGAGAATATGATAACAACGGTTTTTAGCGATTTTTTTGATGGGATATCATTACCTGATGATGCTCCTTGTTACGATGTTAGTCGTCTTTTTATTGATAAGAAGCGACGTGAGACAGCGAATCTGACAGATAAACCTGTTAGTCGAGCGATGTTTGTTGCAATGATAAAGTTGTGCCAAAAAAATAATCGAGAGGGTATGTATGCCATTGTAAGTCGGGGGATGTACAGGATTTTCATGCTTTCTGGGTGGAATGTTAAAATGCTCAAAAAGGGCTGGTCAGAAAAAAATGAAGCTGTATATTTTATTTATATGCCCGCAACTCAAGAAGCCATTCACTTCATTCGTGAGAAGGAAATTGACTGTGCATTTATAGACTCGGTTGCATACCCAGCTTGAGTTGTTATCCGGATGGAAGCAGCAGACCGAATTCCACACATAGCCTTACTGCATGCCTGGCATTGTGAACGCCGAGTTTTTTCATGGTGTTACTAACATGAAACTTAACCGTTCGCTGCGAAATTTCGAGTATAGAGGCAACCTCTGCATAAGTTTTACCGGAACTCACCCACGATAGCACTTCAATCTCCCTCAGTGAAAGTAACGGTGACAGTGACGAGGCTGTGTGAGCACTGTAGCTGAGGGTCTTCTGATGCAAGCTATTGAATGCACTCTGTATGTTAACACAGCTCGATAGGGTGTTAACATCCTTACTACTTTTTGTAATTAGTGAAAGAATAGCTAAATTATCGAGATAATCATGAACAACAAAGGTATGCCCACTGCCGATATTATACATAAGGCTATCTTTAAAAATACTGCTGCTGCGAAATGCACCAGGCATTTTAATGTTATTATCCCAAGAGAAATCCTCGACGCTTTTCAGCGCTTTCACAATAACAGGATCAATCATCTGAAGTTTTTTTTCCAGATAGAAGTTAAACCATGATGGATAATTATTAAAGATGACCATTCTTAAAGGATCTCTTTTATCCATAATGGCATATGCATATATAATGTCCGGAAATTGAGAAAGAATACGTTCAATACCTCCTTTTATTCTATCACAAACCGGATCTGGCAAATTAAATACATCACGCATTATCTCTTCCTGCTAATAGTTATTATATCAAAAAGTTATTATAGCAAAAAACATTACATCCTAAACACCCATTAATGCCAAGTTTTTTGGTAAATATTCATCTCGAATGTGACCAGATAGAATTTGAATACATTATATTAATTCCCCCATGTGATAATAAATGTTTGCCTGTATATTATCCGTGATGATTTTGTGTCTACAGCAAAAATAACTGTGGTTCTGGCATTGCACTACCATAGCATTCAGATAGTTTAACAAATATTTACCATTGCTATATCCAGGCAATATTTATTACCAAAAGATACTTTTTTTTATAGTTATACAGATTTATTGGTGTTGCTACTATCTATGCCGATAGTTCATTGCATTGTTGGATGAATCATCTGTAAAACCTAGAGATTTTGTTTGACTTTCCGCCCATCAGTCCGAGGGCAGATTTTTTAATCATTAGACTTAAATTATAACTGCTTATCATTCAGAATACTCAGCCATCAGTGCCGGCTTAATATCAACATAATACGGCCTGATAAGTTTTATGAGCTGTTCGGCAATGCCGGGATCTGAACAGAACGCGTTTTATCATCTACAGGGTACGACCCTGTCTCTTTGGCCAGATGCAGACCATGAACTTCAGACAGCTTCCTGCACGCCAGTGTCGGACCAAATTCAGCGTAGCGCTCACGGATGATACGTAACATGAGCTGGATCAAATTGCAGCTCGGCTAAACAACAGACCGAGGCGTATTGCCACGCAGGAAACAGGATGACCACGATCAACAACCTGTTTTATCGCTTTGCGCATTGCTGTTACCGCCGATCCCCGCCAGTCAGGGAAGGCGAGCTGGGCGAGTTCTGATGCTATCGCATGGGTGATATCGTATTCTGTGCGAGACCCGGGACGACGAGCTAGCCACCATCGGCCATTGACGCAAAGTCTACGACTGAAGCCGCTGTGCGCGCTTTTTTTGTGGAAATGTATTGCGAGCTATGTCGTTAAGAAAAATCCACACGCAGATAGGCGAGGGTGGTGAACAGGCCTTCTGCCGGCGTGTTACCGGTAGTGCTGACCGGGTAGGCATGCAATGTCACATTTGCGCTGTTACTGGTATCCAGCAGGAAAGGTATTGTACTGCTTGCATCGCTGGGCCGCAGAATATTCCCAATACTGTCCGTAATAACCACGCCTATATCCTTGTTATCCGACTGCATTGCATCAGGTACACCGGCGGAAGGGGTGCCCTGTATGCGCAATGTCAGGTTGGCAGAGGCAGAGATATCATTGCATTTAATGGGAACGTTGAAGGTTTTTGGGGTGTAATTCTCGGGTTTCTGGCCGACAGTGCTGAAGTCTCCGGTATAGAATGATCCTAAGTCCACCACCATCTGGGTGCCGGCATTGATGACGCAGTTTTGTGGTACCGTCACATTGCCTGATACATATATGTTAGTGAATGCTGTTGGGCCGTGAGCCGTGCCGCCTGTGTCGCCAATGGTCCAGTAGGTCGAAGCCAGAAGGGTGTTCGGAATTATTGTATTGCCGACAAATGATTTCTTTATCCGGAGCGATATTTTTATTTGCCCGCCTGTATTTTCGCCACCAGTTTTTATTGATCCTCCGGTGCAAGGATAAGTTGCCGTGAAGTTCGGTGAAGGGCCAAATGGCACATTACTGAATGCACCGTCACTTGATGATTTTATCTGAATTCCTGCCTGCAGGTATTCATTACCAGGCAGGTCATAATATACATAACTGCCATCGGAAGAACCTCCGGTTAACGGTGTGTCAGCCCATAACCAAAAATTAGGAAACGTAGTACTACAAGAGCATGTTATTGCTGTGGTTGCGCTCGGTGAATCCAGGGTTTTTTCGGGCACGATAGTGCCCGGCGTGTTTTTCTCCGGATCTGTTATCTGATAATCACCAAATGCATAGTTCAGGGGTAACGTACCATTAGTTGGTTTGCACGCGTAGTCGGCAGCGGTGGCTGCTTGTGAGAAAAACGCCAGCAGGATAAGAATTGTTCTGAGCATTGATGTATACCGTGTAAAAAATTTAAAGTAATTATATATGGTACACGACCGCATTAAATGCCCTGTTCATGCGCATTCTTTTTGAAAGTACACTATCACGACTAATTCAGTCCTTTTCTGGCTGTTGATGCGAGTGATGGCCATACAGGATCGAAACAGCTTCGTTGTTCCTTATGCTTATTTTTGGGGAGTGTTAGAAATTCTGTGTCATTCCAGTAATATATAATCAAAAAGGAATGACACATGTCCCAACCCTTCGATTTCGATAAAGCCCTGAAAGCACTTCAGGATGGTCAGGCTCTGACTGGCAAAGATGGCATCTTAACGCCGTTAATCAAACAGTTAACTGAGGCTGCGCTGGCTGCTGAGCTGGACTCTCATCTGGCTCAGGATATTGCCGCTAACCGGAAAAATGGTTCGTCCAAAAAAACGCTCAAAACGCCAACCGGTGCCTTTGAACTCGCCACGCCCCGCGATCGTAACGGCTCTTTTGAGCCTCAATTGGTCAAAAAGCATCAGACCACGCTTTCCGATGAGATCGAACGCAAGATCATCCGCATGTTCGCGCTGGGCATGAGTTACAAAGATATCAGCCAGGAAATTGAAGACCTGTATGCTTTCAGCGTCTCCAGCGCCACGATCAGTGCCGTCACCGATAAAGTTATTCCTGAGCTGAAACAGTGGCAGCAACGCCCTCTTGAAGCGGTTTATCCCTTTGTCTGGCTGGATGCCATTCACTATAAAATCCGCGAAGACGGGCGTTATCAGAGCAAAGCCGTGTACACCGTTCTTGCGCTGAATCTCGAGGGCAAGAAAGAGATCCTGGGCCTGTATCTGTCTGAAAGCGAAGGGGCTAACTTCTGGCTGTCGGTGCAGACCGATCTACAAAACCGCGGCGTGAACGATATTCTGATTGCCTGCGTGGATGGCCTGACGGGGTTCCCGGAAGCGATAAACAGCATTTACCCGGATACCGAAGTTCAGCTCTGTGTTATCCATCAGATCCGCAACTCGATTAAATATGTCGCCTCAAAGCACCATAAGGCGTTCATGGCCGACCTGAAGCCCGTTTATCGTGCAGTCTCGAAAGAGGCGGCAGAGGTGGCTCTGGATGAACTGGAGGAGAAATGGGGCCAGCAGTACCCGGTGGTTATTCAGTCATGGCGGAGAAAATGGGAGAATCTGTCCCATTACTTCCGGTATCCGGCGACGATCCGTAAGGTGATTTACACCACAAACGCCATTGAATCAGTGCACCGCCAGTTCAGAAAACTGACGAAAACGAAAGGTGCATTCCCGAATGAAAACAGTCTGTTGAAGCTGCTTTATCTGGGGTTAATGAATGCGCAGGAAAAATGGACAATGCCGATCCAGAGCTGGAATTTGACATTGTCGCAGCTGGCGATTTATTTTGAAGGCCGCCTCGATAAAGTGATGACGTTGTAGTGATTTTTAACGTGACACAGAATTATGAATGCTCTCTATTTTTGCGGCAGGGTTAAATCCCACAGCCCCTAAAGTGACATTACTAAATGGTTCTAACACACTTAGTGCGCATAATCAGCATTATGTTAAATTAAGTGAGATAATTATATTATTCAATACCTTACCTGTTATTTCCTCAATCTATCTGCTATGTCCCATACATTCAGCTCCCCTTCTGCTGCTTTGATCGTGAGTTCTTCATGATCTGCTGAGTATTGGACAAGAACGCCATTACGACGTAAAAACAGTATCGCTGAAGCAAAGGCCGTTCTTTTGTTTGCATCATTAAAACTGTGCCCTCTCGCTACGGCCAGAAGATACGCCGCAGCCAGAATGAAGATATCACTCTCTCCTTCATAAACATGACGATTGAGGATCCGTGTGACCATACTCTCAATCCGGCCAGCATCAGAATAACCTCCCAGCCCTCCATACGCTGATATCATACGATCATGGATGCTTATTACATCTTTGCCTGTAAGGAAGCTGATCATCGATTCTTAAGAGCCTGAAGGGTTTTACCATGCTCTGTAAAAAGCCAGTCAAAATCAGACTCCGCCTGAATTTTCTGCATTTTTTCATATTGTTCAGCGTCAATGATAATCACTGGTTTGGCTGAACGCCGGGTTATCATTACTGGTTCGCCAGCGGCAACGCCATCAAGTACAGAAGCCAGTTTATCTCTAGCAGCAGTAAAATTAATAGATTGCATACACAATGTACCTTAGGAAATGAGTTGAAACGTACGCTTAATTGTACATTTAAGCCTGTGACAACTCAACCATCGGTTATAAGCGTTACCGCTGCATATGGCAGCTCCTGTGGCGTGAAGATGTCACGTTGATTGCGGGGTCCGCTTGGAAAACGGAAAATATCCTACGCTAAGGCTATTAATTGCCCAGTTGGGGCCGAAAGTGTGAAACTCTCTGCTGCTTACTTTTGGTTTTTAACCAAGTAGTCGCTAAATACTTCTGCCATGTAATCCACAAAAACACGTACCTTCGGTGTCATCTGCCGCGTGCTGGGCCAGAGCATATGAAAAGTGGTTGTATGCGTCATATCATTATTCAGGATTGGTACCACCTCACCTGTGGCTAGCGCTTCTTTTACCGAGTAATCAGGCAAACAGGCAATACCACGACCTTGTTTCACCATATAAAGCAGGACTTCAAGGCTGCTGCAAGTCAGTGTTAAAGGAACAGTCTGAATACCTCCTCTGGTTACAGCGTATTGAAGCGGCCACTGAGCAATTTTCCCTGTACTGGGATAGCGATAGTGCAGGCAGGAATGACCGAATAAGTCTTCTGGGCTGGCAGGGGTTCCTTGATGCCTGAAGTAATCTGGTGAGCCAACGATACACAATTGGAATGAGCCGAGGCGACGGGATATCAGTCTTGAATCACTCAGCTCACCGCCACGAATGACCACATCCATTCCGTCCTCAATGACATCAGACAATCTGTCGGAAAAATCAAGGTCCAGTTCTATCTGGGGGTAACGTTCCATGAATTGTGAAATCATGGGTAACATCAGCCCTCCCGCCAGCGGAAGACCGACGCGGAGCCTTCCGCGTGGTTGTTCTGTCATCGCTGACAGTTCATCCTCTGCGGCCTGGATTTCACCAAAAATACGGTGACATCGTTCCAGAAAGACCTCGCCTTCTGACGTCAGGCGAACCGAACGTGTACTTCGCTGGAAAAGTCGTACACCCAGACGTTCTTCCAGTCTGGAAATGCTCTTGCTGACTGCTGACGATGAAATGCCTTTTACTCGCCCTGTTGCTATAAAACTCCTTGTCTGGGCCACATGCACAAACACTTCAAGACCATTCATTTTTTCCATCATTTCGAGCACCGAATCATTAGTGACACAAATGTCATATATGTTATGCCATTCATCCCCATTAATCCCGAGGGAATATCATCATATTATTGCCTCCATCCCAGGGGGCTGATTCTTACAGCCTGCCTGATGTTCAAATAATCTGATAAAAAGAAGGCTGTATGAACAACAGTAAAATCCGCGTAGGTATTATTGGTACTGGTGGCTGGGCCAGATATGGCCACATTCCTGCACTCAAGTCGTTGAGTGATTTTGACATTGTGGCACTCGCTGGTCGTAACAAAGAGAAAGTGGAAAAATATGCTGCACAGTTCGGTATCAGCCAGGCTTACGGTAGCCCCGAGGCGTTACTGGCTAACCCCGACATAGACCTGGTTGTTGTTCTGGCTCCGACACCTGAACATGGACGACTGGCGAAGGCAGTGATTGAAGCTGGAAAGGATGTCTACAGTGAGTGGCCTCTTTCCACGAGCACGACTGAGTCAGAAGAAATTCTGGCGATGGCAAGTGAGAAAGGTGTCAAACATATTGTCGGGTTACAGCGCCGTTTCTCACCCAGTTCCCGATACTGGCATGATCTGATTAAACAGGGTTATGTGGGTAAAATCCGCGCGGTGCGAATGTCCGTGGGCGTTGACGCTTTTGGCGAAGTCATGCCGGAGTTTGCAAAATGGGCAGTAGACGTAGGGAACTTTACTGAACTGTTATCCATCTATGGTGGTCATTTCCACGATATGCTTTTCAAGGGTGTGGGTTTCCCTCAACAGCTTGCGGCTGTCATTAAAAACCAGTTCCCGATCACAACGATTGCCGAAACAGGTGAGAAGATCCCCTATACCCGCCCTAACGAGGTCATGATCATAGGCTCTCTGGCAAATGATGCATTATTCTCTGTTCAGCTTGAAGGCGGACAGACACTACGTACAGGACTTCAGATTGACATCACCGGTACAGAAGGTGTTTTACGCATCACGAATGCACGTGGATTCCAGAATGAAGATGACAACTTGATCCAGGGAATGCGCAATGGTGTCGAACAGTTTGTCGACCTACCAGTCCCAGCTGAATATACCTGTTTACCTGTATCTCATCTTGATGCCAGTTCACAGGACGTTGCTTATCTGTATGCAGCCTATGCCAGGGATAAATCATCTGGAACTAGCGAAGCGACAACATTTGAAGATGCAGTGCGTCAGCATCGGTTAATTGACAAGATCACAGAGTCTTCTGAGCGTTTCTCCAGGTAAAAGAGAAAAGCATGTCGCTTGCCTGATTCATTTTCATGAATCAGGCTAAATATGAGGTTTTTGCGGCTCTTATCCTCAGAATGGTCTGCCGTGTGGTATTGAATTCTCGGGCCACGGCGCTGATGCTTGTGCCTGTATTAATTCTTGCCATTACAGCCTGTTGTTGTTGTTCGTTTAATGCCGAAGGGCGCCCAAAACGTTTTCCTGCTGCTTTTGCCCTCGCAATACCTGAATGCGTACGCTCAAGCAGCAGATCCCGCTCAAACTCCGCTACAGCAGAAATTACCTGCATAGTCATTTTTCCGGCCGGACTGGTCAAATCGACGCCACCGAGTGCGAGGCAATGAACGCGAATATCTGACGCAGCCAGTTGCTCAACTGTTTTTCTTATATCCATGGCATTACGCCCAAGGCGGTCCAGCTTGGTGACAATCAGCACATCACCATTTTCCATGCGATCAAGCAGCCGGATAAATCCGGGGCGTTCGCTGGCAGCAACCGAGCCACTGATATGCTCCTCAATAAGTCGTTGGGCTCTGATGGCAAAACCCGCTGCTTCAATTTCCCTTCGCTGATTCTCGGTGGATTGTTCCAGAGTGGAGACCCGGCAATAAGCAAAAACGCGTGACATAGGAAACTTTCCGTACGAAATAGATGTCCGAATTATAGCGCCTGTACGAAATTAATTTCACTTACTTTCGGACAGATATACAAGAGGGTGTACGAAACCGACCGGTTTCGGTCACTGTTAACCCATAACATATGGAAACTTTACGCGTGCTACGGCGACAGATACTGAGCAGTGAAGAGTAGGAACGCTTGCTGGTTATTCCAGATGATGAAATTACTCCGCCCCGAATGTGTTTTCTGAATGAACAGGATTTTGGGTCAAGGTCACCTCCCAACATCTTCCGCAGCCCTGGATGGTACACAGACCAGAGTGAATTTTAGTTCAGGGTAACAACGGACACGTTATAGACGAGATGAACCATACTTATAAAAAAAATAACGCAACACAAAGGCGCATAATTCAGGCCAAACTAGCGGCTTTTTTATCGTGGTCTTCTTTTCGAAAGAGTGTCCCCTTCCCCCATGAGCGATGATCAACAGCAGACCATATGACAAAAGTCATTCTCCATATGTATGTGATTTTAAATTGGTTTATTGCAGAAATACGACTGGGACCATGGTCCCAGGTAGGTAGTTGGGACCGCGGTCCCAGTTGTGTGAACAGGAACATTGAAAAAAAGTGTGAGGAGTTAGTCCGCTTCGGTCTTTTGTAATTGTTCTAAGATTTTTTCCACCTGTTCAATACAGTGTTGTGGGATTTTAGAGCGGTCCAAACTAAATATCACCTTATTACCTTTGTATTGAGCTATTGCACCGGGAACAAACTCACGTTTTACTGGAGAACCTGACGGAACACCTTTCGATATTTTCAGGCCACCAATTAATTCCTGGATAATATCTTCAGTCTCCATCACAAATCCGCTTTTACGCTTTTCTGTTAATTCAAGTATCTTGGCATGCAATAACGATTCGTTATCATTAAATAGGCAACTTAAATTCTCACCAGCACGAGCAGACAACTCACCAGGATGAGAGAAGAGGGCGATCACTTCACGAGGGAGTTTTGAGGTGTTGATGCACCTTGTAATAATTTTCCTGGAAATATTCTCCGCTTTTGCTAACGCAGAAATATTTCCTTTGAACTCATTATTAAGACGGAAAGAGTAACGCTTCCCTCTTTCATAAGAGCTTGTAGGGCGATAATCGTTACCCAGTTTACATAGCGAATCCATTTGTTCATCATTGAGATCACCGACAAGAACACGATATTCACTTGATGTCAGGATAGCGGTCATACGACGTCGACTGCCATCCGCGACTTCTATACAATCTCCAACTTTTCGACCAAACGCTGGATTCAGCTGCCCATTAACAAGAAATGAAGGTATTAGATCATCCAGGGCATATTCCGTTAGAAATTCTTGATCACGCTCATTACCAGCCCATACTCGAGTGGACTTTTCTACTGTATTTCCAGCTAGTGTTTCGAGCACGAATTTAACTTCTCGACCACAAACGGGGAGGCTAATAGTATTGCCTTTGGCCATAGAACCAACTCTTGCAATAAGGGAATCCACCATAGGCGCCGCCGGTGCAGCAATTTGATGAGTAGTGAGCTGCGCAGGAGATGTTTTGGGAATAATTGGAGCTCGTTTCATTATCGAATCTCCCAACGAGGCTTGATGAGTCTGTCGAAAACTTCATTGCAAACAGGTTCCCATATCGCAAGCGCATTTCTCCAGGCTCCAGTCGACGAGCGTTGATCAATTGCTTGTTCGAAAACAGTGCGCATCCTAATCTGGCCTTTTCCAACTTCATCTGTCTCGCGAACAACATTTTTGAGAACCATGCTTCCCCAGGCATCACGGATTTGTTCTTCCATCCAGGGGGATTGAGAGCCATTACTATTACTATATTTTGTAAGAAGTATTCTGACAGCAGGCTCAAAACCTTGCAGATCCACGTTTTTTAATAGGTCGCGTAACATGTCAAAAAACTGTAGAGCTGAAGTATAATCAAAGAGTTCTGCGGGAGTAGGTACGATCAATACGTCAGCAGCGCATACAACGTTAATCGTTCCAATACCAAGGTTTGGTGCGCTGTCGATAATAATAACATCATAATCCTGCGCAACGGTTTCTATTGCAAGCCGAAGCATCATATGGGGTTCAGTAGGTAATTTCCCTTCATCATAACGTCCCATCAGTTCTGTTTCGATCCGATGCAATGCAAGGCAGGAAGGAATAATATCAAGACCTGGCCAACACGTAGGCTTTATGGCATATGAAGCATCATCACGTTCACCAAGATAGAAAGGGAGAAGTGTATCCTCAGCATGTATATGCAAATCTGGAACCCACCCATGGTACATCGATGCTGTACCTTGTGGATCATTGCCTTCCACCAGAAGGACACGAAGCCCTTTTAAAGCAAAGTCTTGAGCAAGGTGCACCGAGACAGATGTTTTGTAAACCCCTCCTTTGTGCGCAGCTACTCCGATAACAGGAGGGACACTTTCATTCGGCCTGCGAAGCCGGGTACCAAACATGTCCCGCATATGATTGATTTGTTCAATGGTGTATCCAACTCTCTGTTCTACCCGGCCACGCATTTCCATATCAGGGTGGGGAAGGCGGCCTGCTTTTTCGGCATCACGTATAGCCTGCGAAGAAACGCCGATTAGGTCAGCAGCTTCTCCTACACGCCACCGCCGTGTAATTTTCCTGGCTTCAGGGCTATCGTCATTAAATTGAGCAATGGCAATCGCTTTTGTCATTTCATGACCAGCTGCAATGCACTGGTCAAGAGTATCCATCAACCCCATAGAATGCTCCTTATATTTAACTTTGCATCAATACATTTAATCTTGAATTTAATTGCAAAGCAACATTTATGGCGCAAAGACGATAAAGTCGTCATTTATGAGGCAGTATAAGGAGTGGAACTCTTAGTTACTGAAGCCTACTTACTGTATTGGTTGGTTTTTTGATGAGGGCTTCAATAATGGATTTATACTGTTGCAATTAATTTTTTACTATAAATACAATAAGATAGGATATTTTCATGATAGTAGTAATTATGTAGTGCTCGCCGCAACAAGTGACCGAGCGAAGCGAGCGAGCGGTGAGGAAGCGCAATTGCACTGTACTTTAAGTAACTGCGTACACATTTTTGTAGAATATATCCACATATCCACTGTGTCGATCCAAGTTTTAGATCATTAATAAGATCCTAATAAGATCCAAAAAAGATCCTAATAGATCCCAGTTGCTATTTCCTTATTTAAAACAATTGTTTACAGCAAAAAAAAACCACTATAGAGAGTGTTTCATCCACTATAGATTGGAAACCAACCGCTAGAGTATGCAAAGCATCTACTATAGTTAGCGTTCTAACCACTGTAGGTTGAAGTCAACAACCACTAGAGACAGTGCAAAATGTATTTGTTGTGGATAAATCATCGAGTGAGGGAATGGTCTACTATTTTTTAAGGATGACAGCCAAATCACTAGCCATAATGGTCAATATCCACTATAGAGAGTAATTTTAAGGTGTAGCTCGTGGTTCAACCGCTATAGTCAATGTATTATCCACTGTATTCAGCGAGTTCAGTATGAATGGGAAAGGATCCAGTATGGAGCAGGATAATTATCTGATTAAGAGTTCATTTTGTGAAACGGATAAAGAAACAGGGACTGTTGTTACCCTGACACCAAATTCTAGTAATACTGTCCAACCAGTAGCGCTTATGCGTCTTGGTTTGTTTGTGCCCACACTGAAGTCAACTGCTCGGGGTCGAACTGGACTGATGGCCTCCATGGATGTCACCAGTGAGCTTAGTCAGCTCTCGCTGGTTAAAGCTGAAGGTTATGAAAACATTAAAATCACCGGTGCTCGCCTTGATATGGATAGCGACTTTAAAACATGGGTCGGAATCATCCATGCTTTTGCGCGTCATAAAATTATCGGTGATAGTGTTAGTCTACCGTTTGTGGAATTTGTGAAGCTTTGTGGTATCCCTTCCGCGCGCTCATCTGCAAGACTTCGTAAACGTCTCGATTCTTCCTTGGCACGTATTGCAACTAATACCCTATCTTTTTCGAACAAGGCAGGCGATTACTACGTTACCCACTTAGTTCAGTCTGCTAAGTATAGCCCGAAGACAGACCTGGTCACTATTCAAGCGGATCCTAAGATTTTTGAGCTTTATCAATTCGATAGGAAAGTATTGCTACAACTTCGGGCTATCAACGCCTTATCACGTAAAGAATCTGCTCAGGCACTTTATACCTATATCGAAAGCCTGCCATCTAATCCGGCACCTGTTTCTCTTGCTCGGTTGCGTGCACGGCTAAATTTGACATCAAGAGTTATTACTCAAAATGCGACTGTTCGTAAAGCGATGGAGCAACTACGCGACATTGGCTATTTAGATTACTCAGAAGTAAAGCGCGGTAAAATCGTCTATTTTATCATTCATGAACGACGTCCAAAGCTCCGTCCAGGTGATCTTCCACATGGATTACCCCTTGTTGGCGAAGAATACATTGAGATAGATGAAAGAAATGAGCAAAGTGAAGGGGAGCTTGTGCGATTATCGCCTGCTGAAAAGCAATTATTGGATCGTATCCGCCATGGAAAATTGAAGTAACCACTATAGAGAGCTATTGCACTTAACTTTCACGCTTCGAACCTTTTCTTTTACTCTCTATAGTGGATGTGTTGCTGATTTACTCGCTATAGTGATTACAGAATGATTTTGCTTGCCATAGTGGTTGTTTAACATTGGTGCTAATGCTTGAATTCTACAGTTCATCAATGCCCGGTTGCTGTCCATAGTGGTTTTCCCATTGTAATCAGCTAATAGTGGTCTCACTCAGCCTCGGTAAACGATTCTGCCCTTGAACTCGGAGTAAGGTCGTTAGCCTGGCAGAAACGTTATCAGCCGTCACTGCCGTACTGACCTGAGTGCATGATGACCAACCATAGGAGTTTTCATCATCAGTGCATCCCACTCCTGATTAGCCTGCATGACGGTAAACTGCCTCTGTACACGATTAGGGACAACGACGGAAGTATACGATGCACAACTTTATAACCACGTATAAAATCAGCCCGGGCGACGTTCAGTAGCCGACACATCGTCATGATACCCCTTACAGCACGATGTTCATTGATGATGGCCAGAAGCCATTTGTAGAGACCGAAAGCAGAGACGCTCAGCCGGTCAGAAACTTCAGCGACAGAATAACCGCGTTCCGTTATCTGACGGACGGCCTCTTCCTTAAATTCAGGTGTAAATCGTGGTGTGCCCATACGCTCCCCCTATGCTCAAACTTGGACTGACCCCACGACAGTAGACAAATTCTGTCCTCACGATGAGGCCTGTTCAAAGGCCTCCGGACTGACGCCGCCGAGATGACTGTGGCGCCGGGACCGGTTATAGAATACTTCAATGTAATCGAAGATATCCGCCCGGGCCAGATCCCGGGTTTTGTATATTCTCTTCCTGATGCGCTCTTTTTTCAGTGAACTGAAGAACGATTCGGCCACCGCATTATCCCAGCAGTTGCCACGCCGGCTCATGCTCGGAGCCAGGTTATTGGCCCGGCAGAAGCGCTGCCAGTCGTCACTGCCGTACTGGCTGCCCTGGTCTGAGTGCACGATAACCTCGCCGTCGGGTTTACGTCGCCAGACCGCCATCATCAGCGCATCCAGCGCCAGTTCGCGTGAGAGAGTGGGTTTCATCGACCAGCCGACCACGTTACGGGCGAAGAGATCGATAACCACCGCCAGATACAACCAGCCCTGCCAGGTGCGGATGTAAGTGATGTCGGTGACCCAGACCTGATTGGCCCGGACAACAGTAAACTGCCGCTGCACGCGATTCGGGGCAACCACTGAAGGTCGACCAGCGATACGACGCGGCGCTTTATAGCCGCGTACGGCTTTGATCCGGTTCAGTTGCATAATACGACCCACCCGGTTTTTGCCGCAGGTTTCCCCGATTTCGTTCAGGTCGCCATGAACCCGCCGGTAACCGTATACGCCTCCGCTCAGTGAATATGAGTCACGGATAAGCGTCAGCAGGCGCTGGTTATCTTTATCACGTGCCGAGACCGGGTTGTGCAGCCACGCATAGAACCCGGCCCGGGCGACATTGAGTACCCGACACATCGTCATCACACCCCATACAGTGCGGTGCTCATTGATAAAGCGGTACTTCAGTCGGGCTCCCTTGCAAAGTACCGCGCGGCCTTTTTCAAAATATCCCGTTCCTCTTCGGTACGTTTTAGCTGCGCCCGTAGTTTCAGGATCTCGCTTTTGGCCTCCAGTAAATCCCGGGCATGCTGCTCGCTGTTATCGGGTTTAATCGCCCGTAGCCACTTGTAGAGGCTGTGTGCAGAAACGCCCAGACGGTCAGATACTTCGGCGACGGAATAACCGCGTTCCGTTATCTGACGGACAGCCTCTTCCTTAAATTCAGGTGTAAATCGTGGTGTGCCCATACGCTCCTCCTATGCTCAAACTATAGGGCAGGATCGTCTACCGGGGCGGGGTCAGTCCAACTATAGGGCAGGATCGTCTACCGGGGCGGGGTCAGTCCAACTATAGGGCAGGATCGTCTACTGGAGCGAGGTCAGTCCATTATTTATATTCATGTGACCACATTTAGTACCCCACTACAATTTAAAGGGTGATTTATATACCTATAGTTAAGTTGATTACCATTTGAGATACGGATGTGTCCTCGATTAATCAGGTAGGTTCCGTTTTTTGTAGGTGTTCATTAACTAATTGAAGCAATATAGCGTTCACAGTTTGCGGACCAATGTTTTCATATCTATTTAGTGCAGCCTGACGTTCAATTGCCACTAGTTGATATTTAAGTAATGTAAATGTTCTGTTGGTTTTATTTGCACGGCGTTGGCGATAATCATCAAGTGTCCTTATTTCATCCATGTTTCCGCTAAGTGTAATGTTGAAACTAAGAGGATTATAAGTGGTGTAAGATGCTCGCCGTTCTTCATCACTCAGTGTTATATGAGATTCAATTATCTGGCGAAGAAGGGCACTGACGGAAATCGGTTTTTTATCGTTAAGCTTATTGAGTGCGACCTGTCTAATAAGTGAGCGATCAGCTTGCTCGGAAAGAAGAAACGTTCTCCTTATCAACACATTATCAGAGTTTTCTTGCGTAACTTTCATTTCTGGAAGATGTAGTGGAGGGGATACGGTATCATTCTGCATTTGAAAATCCTCTTTCCGGCCAGATGGCATGCATATTTTTTAAGCGTAAGTGCTGTTTGTCATCAATAGTAGCCCCATCCGAAAAGGATGTGCACTGTTTATAATTATCATAATGTAAGTAAAGTGTAAGGGGTGCATGTTTTTAGGAATCATTTAAAGACTATTTAAATACTTTTTTGTTGGTTTTTTTTTGCAAACCCTTATATACATGGAAACTGTTGGTTTTTTTTTGTGCTTTCTCTCTCATCTCATCATTTCACGGAAGAAATATTATTTCATAATGTAACATTGCCGGTTTGAATTTGTTATGCCATAGGGTTATTAAGTACATGGCTATTTGTTATCTGGCTATATGACCGGGTGTATTATCCCGAGACTATCCAAAACTATAGAGAGAACAGTATGTCATCATCTCAGGCATTTTCCCCAGATAGGGGCAGTTACCCTGCACAATATTACTTTTCTGTTACTCACCCTGAAGCTTACTGGCGAGAAGAGGCTTCACATATTTCCTGGATTGCCCCCTTTACTACGGTCAAGGATACATCCTTCTCTCCTGGCAAAGTTAATATCCGTTGGTTTGAGGACGGTAAGCTAAATGTTTCAGTAAACTGCCTTGATCGGCATCTGGAGGCCCGTGGTGATCAAATAGCAATTATCTGGGAAGGCGATGATGACAAAGAACGCCGTAATCTGAGCTATCGTCAGTTATTGGATCAGGTTTGCCGTTTTGCCGGTGTACTGCATTCTATGGGAATTCGTAAAGGCGATACGGTAACACTGTATATGCCCATGGTGCCTGAAACCGCTATTGCCATGTTGGCCTGTGCACGTATTGGGGCTGTTCATAGCGTTGTTTTTGCTGGATTTTCAGCCGAAGCGCTGGCAGAGCGCATGGCCGATGCTGGCTCCCGGCTGGTGATAACTGCAGATGAAGGGTTGAGAGGAGGGAAAGTTATTTCTCTGAAAGCTTGTGTCGATCAGGCACGAAAGTACTGCCGGGAATCTCTGGGGCATGATGTCCGGCAGACCATAGTATTCCGGCGGACTGGGGGGGATATTTCCTGGGAACCCGAAATTGATCATTGGTGGCACGAGTTGATGAGCCGCACATCACCGCTTGTAGAACCTGTATCTATGAAAGCAGAAGACCCTCTGTTTATTCTTTATACTTCTGGTTCGACAGGAAAACCAAAGGGGCTTCTACATACAACGGCAGGTTATCTTGTTTATGCCCACAGTACCTTCCGTTTACTGGCTGGTGATTCTCGAATTTTCTGGTGTACCGCCGATGTGGGGTGGATAACAGGGCATACCTATATGCTATATGCCCCATTATGTGCAGGTCTAACGACGGTTATGTATGAAGGAATACCGTGTTCACCATCGGCAGATCGACTGGCTACAATGATTGATCGGCACAATGTCGATATGTTTTACACTGCCCCGACTCTTATTCGCAGCTTGATGTCTGTCGGCGTTACTGCACTGGGTAATTCACACCGTACTTCCTTACGCCGGTTGGGAACAGTTGGTGAGCCGATTAATCCTGAAGCCTGGCGATGGTACAAAGATGTCTTTGGAAATGGCCGATGCCCGGTGATTGATACTTGGTGGCAAACGGAAACCGGGGGGATCATGATTGCACCGATCAATGGTGAAAATAAACCGGGTGCTGCGGCGACTCCATTATTTGGTATCCGAGCGGATATTGTAGATGATAACGGAAAAGCGGTGCCCCCTATGACCCGAGGAAATCTTGTCATCCGCGACTCCTGGCCCGGTCAGGCCCGGACTATTTATGGCGATCACGCCCGATTTGAAGAAGTCTATTTCTCAACTGTGCCTGGTAGTTATTTTACCGGTGACGGCGCCTGGCAGGATGAAGAGGGGCATTTCTGGATCTCGGGACGGGTGGATGATGTTCTCAATGTTTCAGGACATCGACTAGGAACAGCCGAAATTGAATCAGCCATCACATCACACCCCGTAGTTTGCGAAGCGGCGGTAGTCGGACAGCCCCATCCTGTTAAGGGCGAATCGGTATATGCTTTTGTGACCTTGATGGAAGGTCAAAAAGTGTCGGAATCATTGTCCACTGAACTTCGTGTACGTGTACGAGAAAAAATTGGTGCGTTGGCGGTGCCGGAGGTGATCCATTGGACCCCCCATCTGCCTAAAACACGTTCAGGAAAAATTTTACGCCGATTACTGAGGAAGATTGTTGTCGGCGAAATTGGGGAGTTGGGTGACTTGTCTTCCTTGGCTGATCAGGAGGTGCTTTACGATTTGTTGCAGCGAAAAAATGAAAGATAAGGTCCGCAACAAACTTGTCTGCCTGCCTGAGCCATCCAAATTATGGGGATTATTCTCTTTAGCAGGAGAAATATATCTGCCAGTGTAAGGAGAAAGAAATGAGCCGTTTAATTGTAAGCTATGAAGATCATTATGAAGTATGTCACCTTCTCGGGCGCTGTTGTCTGGTCCTGTTACAGGAGGGTAGTCTGCACATGCCAGGCATGTCTGAAGTCACGCATTAAATCACTTTGCAACGAGTATTTTGATGTGATGGGAAAGGAGATGGTGGTATTACAAATGCTACTTGATGAACAAGACCTGACACAGGTTCTTTTTCAGAAAAAAACTTTGAAAGAGGTGAAACGTAAAAGCTCTGAGGAGCTTTTATCTGTTTTATGACATAGCACTCTCCTTTTACGTTTTTCGCAGTATGTTAAAAACATGTGGTATCTGTAGCACTCTTTGTGCTCAATAAGTCACGAGGTTCAAATAATGAATAAAAAATGGAGATTTAAAGATATGATGTAACACAATGGAAAATATTAAATTACATAGAATAAGTCTTCCATAACCAATCATTTTACTTATTAATAGCGAGGATTGATTTTTTTGTAGGCTTTATTGCTATCAAAAAATACTAGTTAATTCGTTATGGAGTATATATGATTGTACACAAATCCCTTTTGGCTGTTCCATTTTTGGCTTTAACGTTAACAGGTTGCATTAATAGCAACCGTTACGCAGGGGATGTTTATCAGGCCTCAGATGCCAAAGCAATTCAGACGGTATCCTATGGAACGGTCACTCACGTTCGTCCTGTTCAACTGCAGGCTGGGGGTGATACAAACGTTGCCGGTGGTATTGGAGGAGCTGTACTTGGTGGTTTCCTGGGTAACACAATTGGTGGGGGGAAAGGCCGTTCCCTTGCCACTGCTACTGGGGCTGTAGCGGGCGGAATGGCGGGGCAGAAAATTCAGGGCGAAATGAACAAAGAACAGGGTGTGGAACTGGAAATTCGCAAAGATGATGGCAAAACTGTTATGGTGGTTCAAAAGCAGGGGCCGTCTGTATTTACGGTCGGAGAGCGCGTTGCACTCGCAAGCGACGGTCATCAGGTAACGGTATCTCCTCGCTAACGGTTTAGGTTCATATGTCTATCCTGAAGCCTTATTATGTTAGGCTTCAGGTATACAACCGATCTGGAGTAGCGTAATGGAGATGGGTAACTGATGAATGAAGCTCTGACCCGGTGATCAGAAGTCGCAATACCCCCCCAAAATATGACCATAACGTCTTCTTGTTCTGAAATGCTCATTATCATTCACTACTGGAGGTCAGGATAAAAATGCGATGCTTATCGTTAGTATAATAACGATAATTAAATCCATTGAGACTCATAGAGATGCTACTATTATACCATTCATGAATGGTTAAAAACACTTGAAGACGGAGGTTCTGTATAGCTGTTCGATGGTGATTATCTTCCACTACATCGATCAGACGGTATATGAGGTTCCTAAAACCAGAAGATGCAGTATGAGGGCCGCTGATAATTATCCCTGTTATTTTTTTAGTGCGTTTGTCTTGCCCCATGATGAGGCAACTATGCCCGATAAGGGGGAGTGTGAAAGTGTGTATATAAATGGTGTCTGATGAAAGGCAGTGATCGTAATCTATCCCCTGACGCTGTTGCAACGCATCTTCTCTAAGAATAGCGGGCGATGTGTATGTTGCTACTTGCAGAAGTGAGTTACCTATCATTTGTGGTGACGTGATGATTTCTTGGGCGCCGCTCCTGTTGGAAAAAATTAACAGAATGGACAATGTCATTATTTTTTTATTTAAAAAATACATCTTTAGTGATCTGCAATTTTGAATCAAGGTTGTCTTTAATATAAATTATGTCATATTTTTATTCGTGTGTACAAATAAGTTCAATCTGATCAAGAATATTTTTCTTGGATGCTAAGATAATACGCAGATATCTTCAAACAAATCAGATGAAACTACATAGATTCAATCAACTTCGTTAGTAATAACAAAATATTCTCGAACAACAAAATGATTGGGACTTCTGTATAAGCCGGATCCCCCCAAAAAAACTGGCATTTTGATAGAATATGTCAAGTAAAACTTCATAACTTCAGACGACATCAGTGATACAGAACTGTATTAACGGTGGTCAGTAGGTAAGGACAGGACGGGCGACCTGATTGAGAGAGCATTCATAATTCTGTGTCAGAAGTGTCTAGATTATCCATGACGATTCAGTTCCCAGACGCATTTTACCTTTCCAGGCTATGACAAATTTAGTTTTTGATACTGTTGGCGTTTCAGCCAACAGTATCTTCAAATGAAAGAGGCTATCTGGGAGCAGTGAAGATCAATGGTGTCTGCCAGGTAGCAGCCCCTGGAGCTTCGGTTATCAGAAGGTACCTCCCTGGCCGTATGGCCGTCGCGCTGACTCGCGCAACACCCTGGCTATCCGTAAGCCCTGACGATCTTGAAAGAGTCATGCCCGGAAAACGGCTTTCAAAATTCACAGTCTTACCGGCAGCAGGGCTACCATCATACCGTGTCAATGTAACCGCAAAAACATCTTCAGACTTACCGTCAGCGGGGGCGTTATTACGTTCAATTTCGCTACGATAGCTCATGGGATAAAAATGAACCTCCGTTGTGTCCGTCTTATTATCATCTGTAGAAGCCTGGACCGTCACTGTATTGTGGGTCACTTTTGAACGAATTGTGGTGGTAGCTCGGCCTTGAGCATCAGTCGTTGCTTGCGGCGTATCTACTTCCGCAAAACCCGATAATGCTGAGAACGTTACGGGGATGCCTGGGGCTGGCTGGCCCTGGGTATCCGTAACCCATGCTTCAACTTCATCCGTTTCGATATTGTCGCCCACAGCATTATCTTTTATCACTTTCAGCGTCAGAAGCGTATCCCCGAGAAAGTGGGTGACGACCTGTTGGCTTTCTCCACCATCCAGGCTGGCGGTTACTTCACTTTCACCGGGCTGAGTTGATGTGAGAGTGGCGCTGAGCAGACCATCTGCATCCGTTTGTCCGCTTTGCGGTGTAATTTGTGCACCGTTAGTGGCCTGAAACGTAATGTTTTCTCCTTTCAGAGGAGTGCCACTATCATCTGTGACTCTTACCTGTACGCTATTACTAGCGCTACCATTCGCTCTGGCATTATCCGAGATTACGGTAAGAGTCTCTACTGGGGGAGCATCGCCGACAAAATGCGTCATAACACTCCGGCTTCCCCCTTGCTTCAGGTTCGCAATAACCTCACTCTCTCCGGGTTGAGTTGAGGTGAGGGTAGCGCTGAGTAGACCATCTGCATCCGTTTGTCCGCTTTGCGGCGTAATTTGTGCACCGTTGCTGGCCTGAAACGTGATGGTTTCCCCTTTCAGCGGGGTACCACTATCATCAGTGATGCTAGCCTGTACTCTGTTGTAGGAGAGACCATCCGCTTTAGCATTATCCGACACCACAGTTAACGTCCCGGTGCGGGTTGGTTTATCGTCATCATCGGAATACAGCACCTCACCGGTGCTCCATGCTTCAGGTGATGCGTTTCCCTGGTCGTCTCTGGCGATGGCACCAATTTTAAACAGATTGTTACCCCCGCTTTGATAAGGGGGAAACGTAATTTCTACACTATCCATCGTCAAAAGGCGCCAATTGCCACCGGCAGCGGTCAATTGATGCATGTCCCAGTCAATGGCTGTGACAGGATGGCGTGATGTCACGGTGGCGTTCACGCGGGTTGTATCACCGCCATATCCCTGTAAATGCGCGGGTAAAGAGACGCGAATTAACTGCTTCTTTTTATACTGCAACACAACCTGATAATTACGATCCGCTACATCATAACGACTAACATCCAGAGCTCGTGTCGTGCTAACTTCCTGCGGATCAAGTTGGCTGTTCAGAGAAACACCAGGACGCCAGGTAATATTCATTTCAACGTGCGTATCATGTTGTTGTCCGCTTCCTTTTTTTTGTTCTAACGCCAGATCAAGCAACGGAATAGGGGTGTAGGTCACTCCTGCTGTGACGGCATACGGATTATTTTGCAGGGTATCGTCATCAAACAACGCGACGTCCTTACCGTAATATTTTTCATATTTCAGCACGCCGCCAAGCTGCGGGTAATCGGGTAAAAATGCGGCCATCCGAATATCAAAACCATTCGCTGGTTTTTCATCATAATCGGCGTGCAAATCTGAGGTGTGCCAGTCTGTTGTACCAGCATAACCATTGACGGAGAGCTTAAGGTAATCTCGCCACAACTCCAGCCCGAGGCCGGCTCGTCGGTTATCACCGGTAATATCATCATCTAAAAAGACATTCCCGCCAAATAACCAGCCATTTCCTGGTTGGTAGCGCCATCCCAATCCCCAGTTAAGCGTGTTTCGAGAGTTTTGGCGGCGCCATCCCCATTGGCTGTACAACAAACTGTCAGGCCGATCATACAAAGGCAACAGTAAATCTAACGCGCTGCCATCGAAATGATCGCCAGTGTTAAAATTTGCTCTGGCTGTTCCGAACTGCCCCAGAAAATCATTGATTTTCTGATCAGCTTCATTTGTAAGTTGTGATTTGATCCAGTCTTGCCCATTGAGGGACTGAGGTTCCGAACTTGACGGATCGGACTTGCTCGCAGCCAAACCGTTAATAAAATGAAAAGTGAGCAACAAAAAAACTATTGCTCTGATAAGAATACTTCTATCAGACATATAAGTATATTCCACTAATATGACAACAAACCGATAGTTTTCGGCCCGCGCCAGAAGCTCTAAAAAATAAATTATAACGGCTGCCATTTGATTTATCTTTAAATCAAAATGTATCTTGATATAACGATGGGTTTTCCTTTTTGAATAATTGGTGTTTTTGAGAATGGCTATAGGGCCTTTTATGATGCGGGCTGGTTGCGTTCTTACGTAATGAAAAACATTCTTTTTTTTCTGAAGTGTAATTCAGCAAAAATATTTTAATATTATTTATCACTTTAATTTAATAATGATTCTAAAACAGAGAAGTGGACGGTAATACCAATTATTTGTTTTACGTTGTCTATCTTCCTGAACAATGTACGAGTAAACATCAATCCAGTAGTACAATGCTCCTGAAAGCCTAATACACAGAGTAATTTGCGTGTCGTTTTAGCATAGAGTCTGTGTACCGATAAATATACTTAACGCAAGTGCGGGAGTGGGGGCGCTACAGATTGGTCGATGTATTCGTGATGCCAGCAAGCCAAAGGGCATGGATGGACGTGGGTTTGATAGATGTGCTGCAGGGCTAGCAAGTGGATAATACCGTTTGTCTTGTGAACAGATCACCGCCACTGTGGAGCAGTCCCCTGGTCAGGAAGCTGAATAAGACGTAATGAATATTGCTCAATAGTTGTCTTGCAAAGAGATACCGGACTGGAAGGATACAAAGATTTCAGCTAACTGCGGACAGAGTGTTACATTGATCTTCCATCAATTTTATCTCAGTAATAATAAGGTGGCGAAGTGAGAACCTTTCGCCACCTTAAGTACTTAGTGCAAATGCAAGGATACTTGAACAGGTGTATCGACTTTAACTCCTTCAGGAAGACTGGATGGGGTATATATATTACCGGCAAAGCCATATAATGTTACCTGCCCGCCTTTCTTTCCACCCTCAACTGCGGACTTAAGCATAAAGGACATGTTATCCGTGTAAGTAACTTTATTATTATATGAATTCACTATCGACTTCCCGCCAACGATCTTTTCGATGGAGTCAAAAATGACTTTGTCACCTTTGTTGTATTCGCTACGACCTTTTTTATCAAGCACAACAACAACGCCACCTTTTTGGTCGAGAATTGTTTTTCCAACGACGGCTTTATTCAGACGTTTCTTCCCGCTGTCCGCTTCTTTTTTCAATGCTGATGTAGCGACATGGTTCATCTCATCGCTTATAGACTTTAATTTATCTTTATCTATTCGCAGGTGTCCGTTGTAACCATCCTGCAATCCAGTCAGCATTATTCCTTTATCAATATCTATTCCCATCGCACTGCTTTCTTTTACCCGGGCGCGAGTGTCTTCGGCCAGAATTGCCCCTAAAGTATAAGAATGTTGCTGAAGAGGAGTATCAAGCGAAATAGCCTTGTTACTATCAGATGGCGTAGAAGGGTTGGCTGTGAGAGCCATGTTTTGTTTATTCAACGCATCTACTTTCACTTGCAGCGTTTTGACTTCTTCCGCTCGGGATGTCTGATTATCATTCAATTCCTGTTGCAGAGTTTCCAGCTGCTGCCGCAGTTTTTCTCCGTCAGCGCTGAGCGTATCGTTCTTCGCCGCCAGTTCTGTGTTCTGCTTGCTCAGCGTGTCCAGCTTCGCCTGCAGAGCCGCGGCCGCCTCTGCGGCTGCTTTCTGGCTACCCGTCAGCTGTGTATCTCGGGCACTCATCTGCTGCCGCAGTTTTTCTCCGTCAGCGCTGAGCGTATCGTTCTTCGCCGTCAGTTCTGCGTTCTGTTTGCTCAGCGTGTCCAGCTTCGCCTGCAGAGCCGCGGCGGCCTCTGCGGCTGCTTTCTGGTTACCCGTCAGCTGTGTATCTCGGGCGCTCATCTGCTGCCGCAGTTTTTCACCGTCAGCGCTGAGCGTATCGTTCTTCGCCGTCAGTTCTGCGTTCTGCTTGCTCAGCGTGTCCAGCTTCGCCTGCAGAGCCGCGGCGGCCTCTGCAGCTGCTTTCTGGCTACCCGTCAGCTGTGTATCTCGGGCGCTCATCTGCTGCCGCAGTTTTTCACCGTCAGCGCTGAGCGTATCATTCTTCGCCGTCAGTTCTGCGTTCTGCTTGCTCAGCGTATCCAGCTTCGCCTGCAGAGCCGCGGCCGCCTCTGCGGCTGCTTTCTGGCTACCCGTCAGCTGTGTATCTCGGGCGCTCATCTGCTGCCGCAGTTTTTCTCCGTCAGCGCTGAGCGTATCGTTCTTCGCCGTCAGTTCTGCGTTCTGCTTGCTCAGCGTATCCAGCTTCGCCTGCAGAGCCGCGGCCGCCTCTGCGGCTGCTTTCTGGCTACCCGTCAGCTGTGTATCTCGGGCGCTCATCTGCTGCCGCAGTTTTTCTCCGTCAGCGCTGAGCGTATCGTTCTTCGCCGTCAGTTCTGCGTTCTGTTTGCTCAGCGTGTCAAGCTGCGCCTGTAGAGACTGGGCTTCTTTAACCCTGGATATCTGATTTTCTTTTAACGATTTTTGAAGGAGAGTAATTTGCTGATGTAGCGAGTTTTCATCGCGATCTTTGTTAACACTATGCTGGGTCAATGAAAGGTTCTGTTGTGCTAAAAAGAGAGCTTTTTCTTGCAGCGAAATGGTTTTATACATTTCACTCTGTTTCACCTGCAGTGAGGAGATCTGCTGATTTAGATCTTTCTCCTGGGCGACTAGCGAGGTGTTTTTTTTCATCAGCTCCGTATTGTCCTGAGAAAGATGCTCCTGTGCTTGTGAAGGAACCACTGGTGCTCTCGCAACTTGCTGTTTTTTTCTCAGTTTGTTCTGAAGAGAAGCTATCCTCTGACGTAACATCCGATTCTCTTTCTTCAGCACATCCTCATGGCCCTGATGACTTATATTATTTTTAATAGAAGAGACCGAAGGTTGTGAGTGATTTATTGTGTTATCTGACGACTCAGATGAGCCTTTTCGGACGCTGGGAGGGGGATCTCCAGGTAATTTGATGGACGATATATCGGATAAAAACTGTTCTTCACTCGATGAGGCCGCCTTGGAGGAGGTAGTGAAAGAAACAAGCAAACAGCAGATGATGGCCACACAGCGATTAATGTTCATTCCAGGGTCTCAGTAGGACTATTTTTCCTTTGCAGGAAACTTACCTGCTTTCAACTCGTTATACATATCGTGGGAAAGTTCAGTACAGATATCATATAGTTTATATTGATAATAAGGGGTCATAACCATTTTTGTATCCGCTGAAACATGGGGTGCAACGGAGGCGAAATATTTAGCCTCACGGATATTCTGATAAAGTTGTTCTTTTTTTTCTGTGTATTTTTGAGGGGATATCTCAACCAGCTGAGATGTCTCATATAAACATGTCTGAAGCCAATCCTCTTTACGAGGTGAGTTCTGTACAGAAAGTTCAGCTGAAGTAACTGTATTTGGACCGCTCAATGGCTCTATGGGTTTTGAAACACAGCCTTGTAAGGACACTAACCCGGCCAAGACAAAAAGGGTTTGCGCAATGTTAGCCTTCATTCAAAAAACCTCAGGTATCAGTACCGAAGCCGGCAGGCTGATCGTTAACAAAACCGGAATACGACAAACCGGGCCTACTTTCTTCATCTTTAAGAGATTTTGCGAATATATAAAAAAAGACAATCTCATTAGCATGTTTTCCGCAAGACCTGTGATCTCATTCAAGGACCACTCAGAAGAAAGCTCGAAAATCAGCTGAACTACATCAGATCAACTAATATCATAAAGTATACTGTGTTCCTTATTTTATCAGAAATGAGCAAAGGCAGTCAGCATACTAAACGATGAAATATTACCTCATCATTGCACATTTTTATGTTGCACAACATGCTCCGCATACCAAAAAGTACACTATTGGATTCCAGGGGCGACAAAAGTTAACAGTAAGCAGTCTCGTTAGGCATTACTTTGTGGATATAAGTGCATCAAGGTCCGAAGGAAGTGACCAGATCCCTAACTTCATCACGTTGGAACAATAAGTCGCCAAAGTATTATTTTCTCGTCCCCAGCTACTGTGTTCGACTTCCCAAGCTGCTTTGGACCAGTTTCCGTCAATAACATATTGTAGAAAATTATATTGCATTGCTAAAAAATCCGCCCCCATTACACTCGCCATGAAAACAAGGATATTTTGTCGAGCTGGATTACACGAAAGCATGGCATCCACGATTATGCCACTCTCCGAAATTTCAAGATAAGTTTGCTGCAATTTCGTATGTATCTTTAATCTGTAAGGACATTCTTTTGTACCATCACAGATGCCACGCTGTGAATCTATTGTTTGACAGTGAATCAAACATAACGCCCCCAGAACCTTATTCATACCCCCTCCAGAAAAGTAATTATTGTATTACTAATGTCATTTTTATGATGAATCACTACTTTTGATAAATTATACATTATCATTACGCGATGCATTTTTTATTGATCCCCCGCAAATTAATTTGAATCATCAGTTGCGTCATAGGTGCTGAATTATCAAATCATTTACTTACTACAATTAAACCATAATATAGAATTAGGTGATATTAATTACGTGGTATTCTCTGTGAGAATCTAAAGCATGCATGTTGTATCATTTTTACATGGCCTAAATTTAAAGTTAGATGTTTTGTGAATAAGCCATGTCTTGTGTTTATTGTTAATTGAATTATTATGTTAAATAATGATTTTTACAGCCCAGCCCATATTTTACACGAACACGTGTTACTGGGCTTTATTGTTTTTTCTGCAACGGGAGTACTATGCTTATATAATTTGTTTCGTCAGCGAGACTACCCGCACCACCCGGTCTCTTGGTCGAGCCTTGGTACCATCAGGAATAAAATTTCATCGCTTTTACTATCATCTGATTTATATGGTCGAGCTCATAAATTCAGCCGAAGTGTACAGTGTGTGAAATCATAACTACGATCTTGATTAATACATTCGGATTTTTTAACAAGCGATTACTATCAACCTCCCACACATGGTGTCACAATTTTGGGTTAACAAATGTTTGAGTTTTTTGTATTAAGTCTGTACTGGCGTGCCAGGTTTTTTTCAGCGTTTAAGGAAACCATATTGTTTTGAAATTAAACTGGTTATTTTCTTGGTGTTTACTCTCATCCCAAAACTGATATTCACACCCTATATTTAGTCTGCAAATAACAGGAAAGATAAAAAGATAATTGGTGAAATATTAAAATGCAATCCATACTTCTTGGTTTGATATCTGTGATTCGTTAATTTTCCCTATAAATACCATATGAAAAAGAAGTGTTAAATCTTTATTAAATCGTGCTATTTTAATTTATACTCATTACACATCATTTGTTTTGGAGTGGGAATAGTTACAAAAAACAACTTATTGTTTTATTATCCACTTATGGAGTACCCCTTCTGTTTTTTTTAAGATATGATGATTTTAAACAAGTTATATTTAAAATCAAGATTCGAATCCAGGGATGTAATAAATGTTCACTTACCCAGTCACTATTACTTATGACGCCGAGACCATGCGTTATCAAGGAATATGTCGGGATTTCCCCTGCGTAAACTGCATCGGCCTGACAGCTGATGAAATCAGCTCCAGACTAGAAAGGATGCTTATTCAATGTATTGCCAAATTGATACAGCAGCGCCTTCCTGTGCCAGAAGGTTCTGTTGCTAATGAAACAGAGATGAATATCCATCTGCCGCTGCTAGTCGCAATGAAAACTGCACTGCATAATTCATTAGTCGAATCGGGAACGCGGCGAGCGCACCTGGCCCGAAGGCTGGGCATACATGCACCACAAATGAATCGTCTTCTGGATCTTAATCATTTCAGTAGGATAGAAATGCTTGAAAAAGCTTTAATCTTGTCAGGCAAATCAGTCACGCTTACCGTTCTTTCAAACGAAAATAAAAAAAGTCTTGATTAACACAACCAAGACCCCACAGGCATATTGATGCATCGCTGTTAGCAACCTAATAACCATCGATTATTTTTCTTTAACACACGTATGATCAGCAAGAGTGATGCAGGATCTACTCGTGGTGATTCTTCATTTAGGGTTTTGAATTCATATTTTACTACCTCATTCTATATTTGTTTCTATAAAGAAAATAGAATGCGATCATTAAAATTTATGGGCTGCAGTAGATATCCCAGCTCCGAGCGCCCTGGGTTATTAGTCGTTCAGGACGCTCAGTGGCACGTTATTCTTGAGAGGGGGAACTGCTTGGCAGGAAATCTTTTTCCCACGGGAATAATCGGCGGGCTTTATCCTGCCAAACCGCAGCTTGGTCTTCTTCATGCAAATATCGTAAAACAGCTATCTGGTTACGGTAAAAATCCGGCCAAGCATGCACGGACATCCATATCGCATTCTCTTTTGTGTATTTCCGTAAAGAAAACCAATCTGGATCGGTTCGAAAACGGATCAGGCGAAGTTGGGTCATATCCTGATCGTGGCGCTGGCGCAACACCCATGGCACGTTCAAACCGGCAATATCTTCTGGTTGACTGAGTTCCGTAGCCTCAAACAGATCCAGCACCTGGCCTGCCCGGAAGGACTGAAAGGATATGATAGCCCCGTATACCATCAGCGCTACCATACCGATACGAACCCGTTTATACGTTCGCGTGTCAGCCTGGAGAGTGCGTTCATCACTTTCTTCTGATAAACACAAGAGTAATAATAGAGCCAGCCAATGAGGAACTGAATAATACAAGGGATATTCGAGCTGTGTGTGTAACAAAAACGGCAGCATTAACAGTAATGCGCCAGCCTGGAGCGGCATGCGTGCATGTCGCCAGCGCAACAGATAAAGAAGACACCATAGCAAAGCACCACTGAGCGCCACTACACCCCCTTCTGCAAACTGATATAGCAATTCGTTGTGCGGATGTGCCATAAGCTCTATTCCCGGATTCCCGCCCGGCAGTGCTGCCAGATAATCCTGGTACATACCTTCGTATGTACCAGCACCAGATCCAAGGAACGGATGCTGTAAGGCATAGAGTATAGTCTGATACAGCGTCAATATACGTTGGTGATTAGAACCTTCGTGTGCAGCCAGGGCTTGCATAACCGACAATTTCATCATCATCAACCCCGCAATTACCCCAACTACCGGTAAAAGTAGCAAACGTAAGCGACGATGACTGGTCTCCCGATAATGTGCCGAGCGTAATAAGGCATAAATTCCCCCGGTCACCAGAATTCCTCCCAGCCATCCTACACGGGAATAAATTAAGGTTAGTACTGCGGATATAACGACAGCTGCGCTCATCAGCACAAAAACACGTAAAGCTTCCAGCCGACGGGCAGGTAATGTGGCGGATTTCACCCCTAACAGTAACAACGTGGATCCTAACCCCATAGCAAGGAAACTTGCGGTTACGTTGACCTGCTGAAAAACACCCACACCCCCGCGCCCATATTTATCCAGCATTTTCAGCCAGATACGAGGGAGCCAGCGAACATGACCATAAAGTTCAGTTAGTACCACAATGGCTTCTATCAGACTCGCCAGCGCCAGGCAGGTTAACAACCATTGCTGCTGCTTCGTCGTAAACCGGGCTTGCCTTAGCGTGAACCAAAAAACCAGTCCAGCCCAGACTCCGACAATACGGGGGAGGGCATTATCCAGTGCTGCCTGAGAAGGAGACCACATTAGGGGCAGGCTCATTAGTATCGCACCGGCGCACAGCAATCCTCCAGTGAGTTTCCCTCCGGAACGCAGCGATGTTTTATTTAACAACCAGAACAGCCCACACACCCCAGACATCACACACCAGGCCAGGAGATTCATAGGCAGGTCAGTTCCCCAACCTCCATGGCTAAACCAGCCAATATGCAAAAAAATCAGCCAGTAACATGTGAAGCCGATCATTAACACTGTACGAGGTGAAAATGAGGGAAATATGTGCCGTGAGGTCATCAGTTACTTCCCGCTGGCCTTGCTGATTGCTGTCTGCAAGGTGCTTTGTTCCGTTGCTCCAGGAAGAACGGTGATCTGTGTAGCCGTACCTTTATTCTGTGGCATCACGACAAAGGCAGGTGTACCCGTAAAGTGCATCGTCTGAGCAAGCGCCGTATTGGCTTTCAGAACTGCATTTTCCTTGCTGTCCGCCGCATTTTTATCAAGCGCCACCAGTGTATCTTTGCTGAGATAAGGCGCAGCTATTTGATGTACATCATCCTGGGTCAAAGCACCTTCATTATGGCCGGTAGCATACAGGCCATTATGGTAAGCGATATAAGCATCAGCACCTTTCTCCTGCCAGATTTTCAACCCTGTACGGGCTGCCTGACCGGAAACAGGCCAGCGTGGTGCAAAAATAGGCAGTTCTTTAAAGACAAAGCGGACATCCGGGTTCGCTTTCACCAGTGACTCGACAACCGGAGCCATTTTGCTGCAATAGGCACATTGATAGTCAAAGAACATCACTACCGCAGCTTTTGCATCCACTGGGCCCACGGACGGAGTATCTTTGCTCAACAGCTCGGCTTGATGCTCAAGCGCTAGCTGCACCATCGCCTCCTGCTGAGCCTGTTGCTGGCGCTGACGCAGGTTTTCGCCCGCAGCGACCAAAAACTCTGGATGTTCAGCCAGATAGGTGCTGAGCACTTCGCCAATTTTTTCCGGGTGTGCTACCAGATACTCTTCAGCCATTTTCCCAACCTGATCGGCATTATTCGCCGTCACCGCTGTTTCGGCAGCGGAAGCGGAAAGGGTGCTCATCAAGAGCAGGGCAAGCAGGGTTGGGCGGGATGTCATTAACGTCATGTTTCTATCTCTTCGGTGCCGGGAACGAAACTGACGGATGAAAGCGTCCCGGTACCCGCCATCATCGTGATAATCATTATCTTCGGTCGATTTTGTCTGTCGTGCTGACATTCGCGTTGCCACTGACACTTAACGTGACTACCGGCATCACGCGACCATAGTCGTTGATACTCTGCCAGCGCAATGGACAGACGGTTTTCCCTTTGCACCAGGGGGTATGTCGATCGCTGAATGGGGCCACCACCCCGGCATTGTCCACCGCCTGGCCATCGACGTTCAGCTTAAATACCGTCACATAATACGGCGTGGGGTTACTTACCATCAGACCTGACTGTGTTATTTGCCAACGTAGCTGGCGATAAGCATTGTCTGGAGACCCTTTCAATCCATCAGGCCGCCAGAACAGTTTCAGGCGCGAACGTACCGCCAGCTGTACAGAATCCGGTCCTGGCCGCCCTGATGGTATAGAGGCGACACTGAGGGTAAAAAGGGATTCTCGATCTTTCGGCAGATTCGAATTAGTGCTAATAATCCGGACATTGTTTTCACCTCGTGATTTCAGCGAAAACAGGGGCGGAGTAACCATTAAAGGAACATTTCCAGCACTGGCAGGAAGGCTACCTGGCCAGTCACCACCGTTGAGCACGCGGATGTTCACAAGCCAGGGCTGGTCACTGGTATTGCGCAGAGAAAGGGAAAGCGCCTTTTGGTGTTCAGCGAACACAAATCGGGTCCCCCCGATAACCACACCAGCCCAGGCGGGTAGCGTCGCTATTATCAGCAACGCACATCCAAAACATGTAGCTAACTTACGCATAAATCAGCATAAAGGTGCCGGCCGCATTGGCGATACCTGGCGTAACCGCAGCGCCGCTTGCCACGTAACGAGCATAAAAATTCAACGTAACAGACGGTTGATTAGGCGTTAGCCCAGTTTCTTCCCCGGCAGTATTCAGAGGAATGAAATTTTTATCCCGGTCATAAATTCCTACAGCTAAACCAGTGGCATATCCTTCTCCACCGGTCAGTGACAACAGGGATGTATTCTGGCTATCTGCTGTGCCCGTAAAGCTGACGCTAACACTGGAAGCAGCCCCTCCACATTTTTCCAATACAATATTGAAAGGCTGGTATGCAGCCCCATCACCTGCGCGACTAAATGTCTTGCTGCTTACGGTGCCCATTGACACCGTAAGCGCCTTTGAATCTGGCGAAACGGTACAAGTATTATCGGTGATGCTCCCGGTCACGTTCACGGTTCCATCATGGGCCCATGAGACCGGCAGCCACAAACAAGTGCTGAGCACAACAGGTAACCAATAGTTAACCTTTTTCATGGCAGACTCCTTATTGATACTGCAGGTCAAAGTACATAACAGCCGTGGCATTACCGGCAGTTACCGTGTCGGTCGTGGATTTGTAGCGCAGGTAAAATTGTAGGGAATTACTCCCTTCCTGCAGCGAAAATAGCCCGGAGTCCGTGTTATTGATAGGAATCGTGTTTTTACTGCCATCCAGAATTTCCACTCCAACACCGGTGGCCATCTCACCGCCGCCACTGGTATCAGATAGCGCCAGGAGATCCGGATTCGTAGCATCGGCTGCACCACTGAACATCACCTTCGCACCGGCGATCCCTGGCGTACAGCCTGTAAGATCGATCTTAAACGGTTTCTCAGCCCCGGTACTACCAGTGGACGGAAATTCAGGGGTAGAAAAATCCCCGATATTCACTGTCTGGTTCTGGCTCTGACTAGTGACATCACAGGTCTGAGCCACAATAGTGCCGGTAATTTTCAGGTTATAGTCACTGTCGGCCGCTCTTGCCACATTAGTGCCCAGCATTAATGCCAAAACACCAGACAGAGAGAGTTGCAAAATACGTATTATCACTGACAAACTCCTTTCACGCGGCTGACAGGTTGGCTTTCAGTTTGCTCTGGCAGATGATAATTTGCGGTACAGCGGCGATCATCTCCATCACCCCATTGCACAGTCAGCGCCCCATCCTGGGACAATCCGGAGAGATATACCTGACCATCATCGCCAACAATACTGCTGCTGCCTTCATCACTACGAGAAACTGTCGCGCCGAAAGGAACCGGCTTGCCATTATGCAGTAGCGTGATCAGCGCCCGCTGCCCTACGCTTGCCTTAAACTCAGCTTTTACTAACGCGCCTTTCGTCGGTACCACGTTGGTAACAGCCTCATCGATGTCTACATCGTCTGGTAATGAGCCGGTATCAAGCGCCATGCGGTTACGGCGATATGTGGTGGCATAAGGCACTACAGCATAGCCTCGCCAGTCCGTACGCACTCCATCATTACCATCCACGCTAACTCCGGCAGCACCTGGCGCTGAAATTAGGACATTAGTGTCACCCAACGGCTGACTCAAGGTGATTCCATGGCGATGCGCCACAAGGCCACCGGATAACCCATAGTTCACCTGCTGATAATCTCCGTTGCTGCTGTAATTGTATCCGACATTAGCCTGACCATATGCGCCGTCATACTGCATGCTGGCTGTACCATTGGCTCCGCCACCATGATTTTGATACCCCTGCTGCACACTGTAGCTAAGATTATTGTCTTCCAGTAATGTGCCACTCACACCGGCATTCTGGGTCATGTTGCCATGATCGTCGGTACTGGCACTGTAAGTCGCATACATATTATTAGTCGGCTGGGTGCTATCGCTTCCTGCTGATAGCCACTGCCCTAAAGGCAGGGACATGCTAAGGGAGAAGATATTATCCGCTTTATCCAGCC
This sequence comes from Dryocola sp. LX212, assembly GCA_041504365.1. Classification (NCBI taxonomy): domain Bacteria; kingdom Pseudomonadati; phylum Pseudomonadota; class Gammaproteobacteria; order Enterobacterales; family Enterobacteriaceae; genus Dryocola; species Dryocola sp. LX212. The sequence continues at coordinate 48,365 of CP167918.1, forward strand.
CCGGAGATTTACTGTAGTTATAACTCAGGCTATAAGATACATCGCCCACGTTTCCGTTGTACCCCAGTTGCAGCAAGCTTTCGGTTTTGTCGGTATTCCAGTAGCTCTGGCGGCTAGCGGTTACAAAAACGGAGCCCTGCTCGCCAATCTGTTGGGATATATTGATTTGCGCCTTTCCGCGCTTGTTGTAATAAAGGTTGTAATAATCACTGATGTCTGGCTCTTCCTCCACTGGTCCATCCTGAGTTTCCACCGTGTAACCATCCATTTGATGGTAAGTGGTATCTTCAAGGGTATAGAAGCCTTTAGTGGAGTAACGATAGCCAAGTAACTGAATGTTAGTCCCGATATCATTTAGGGATTTTGCATACAAAAAACGCAGAGATTGACCGCGATGGGTGGAATCATCCGCCAGTTCGCTTCGGGCCTGTGTAATGTCCATTGACAGCGCCCCATAGTCACCCATGTTGACGCCCAGCCCCATCGCGAGAGCGTGGTATCGCTCAGACCATTGCATGCCGCCATAGGCGGTAATGCCATGCGATAGCCCCCAAATAAGCGTTCCTTGGGCCAGATTGACATCGTCTTGCTGATCGCTGTTACTGCGGTATTCACCGGCAGCCACAGCATATTTAATTCGACCTTCACGTTGCAGTACCGGTACTGCGGAATATGGCACCACATAGCGGTTCACACTGCCATCGCTCTCTTTCACTTCAACCGTCAAGTCACCACTGGAGGATGTTGGGAACAGATCGTTGATTTCAAAGGCCCCAGGCGATACATAGCTTTGATAGATAGTGTACCCGTTCTGTTTGACGGTCACCTGGGCATTACTGTTAGCGATACCACGTACCGTTGGCGCAAAGCCACGCTGACTGTCCGGCAGCATGTTGTCGTCTGAGGCAAGTTGAACCCCACGGATGCCGAGGCTATCAAACACATCAGATGTCGTGTAGGTATCCCCGGCGGTCAGTTCGCCTTTCAGGGATTTGACCGTACGTTCAACATACGTACTGATATGCTGCCAATCATGGGTGTCTCCCTGGGCCGTATGGCTATAGTTCCAGGTAGAGTAGTCACGCAAACGCCAGGGACCGAGATTGATACCACCATTAAGCCCAAGGAAATAATTATGGTCCACACCGCCAGTCGTTGATGAACGGTCATGGCTGTCGGAACCGGTAAAGTTGTAATTCAGCAGCAGGGCATTGATACCCTCATCCCACTGTTCTGGCGGAATATAGCCCCGTACGCGGTTATTCATAGCGGCTTGAGGCACGCTGATATCCAGACGCAACTGTTCAAAATTCAGGGTCGTATTAGCAGCAGGAATCGCTTGTGCAATGTCGACACAGGTGTCTGGTGTTCCCGTCTTAAGGGCCGGGAATGCTTGTACATTTACGCCCATGGCATCGAGCGATTTAATGGTCAGGCAGGGAGTTAGACCCGTTCCGTCACCTGTGCCATTCTGGTTGGCTGACGGACTTTTTGCGGCGGCAGCTTTAAAGTCGACATCGCGCGTCGCAACAAAATTATTGTTAAGGTAAACATCTACCCGATATGTTCCTGGTGCCTGACCATCCCCTTCAAAACGGGAAAGATCAGCCACCGCGGAAGTATCGTCAGATAAGAACGCAGGGTTAAAGTAGTTATCCGCAAACCCCGTGCGTGGAAGCAACATGACCAGCAGCGCAACCGGCGTTAGCCGGAATTTTTTTTTCGAAATTGAAAGCTGTGTCATAAACCACGTTAACCTATCTGTCTGAACAAAACGAATGCGCATTAATCACTGCGATTTAAATCAGAAAGCGCGATGTTAGCCCGCACACGTCTGTTTAGGTGTATTGGCACCAAAATCATTCACCGTCTGAAATGTGATATTTCCATTTTTCCCACCGGGAACTGGCACGCTTAAACTTCCTTTAGGCGGTACCATGTTGTTTGGGATTTTTTGTCCACCCACATAGAATTGCACCAAAGAAACATAATAAGGAGACGGATTTTTAACCGTTACTTTTCCGCCTCCGGTTTGGCAGGTCAGTGTTTTAGGTGCATCCACGGAGTGAGAAGGCAGATTTTTCGGGCGCATAAACAACTTGATTACACTCTGAGTGGCTATCTGCAAGGTATTTCCCTTGACCTGAGATTTATCTACTGACGGAATAGCTTTGCTGTTCAGATAAAATACAGTTTCCCGATCTGTTGGCAGCTGAGGCCCTACGTACATAATACGCAGCGTATTTTCTTTTTTCGGATGCATGACGAACAGTGGGGGAGTCAGGACAAAGTCCCCTGTTTTTGCACCACTTTCATTACCCACCCAAGATTGAATGAGGAACGTATTACTGTCAGAGGAGTTGATCACGGGTAGTGATACCTGCTTCTCACCTTGAGGATAAATCACACGGGTCGCGCCTAATGCCACGCCACCGGCAGCCTGTGCTGAAAGAGGAAGCGCACTGGCCAGCAGACCGGCAGTCAACAACATGGAGGCAGAATGCAAAGTGAATTTTTTCATGTACAGACCTTACTTAAGCTTATTCAGGAACACAGAATGCCCGGTCTGTACGAGTGATACATTATTGATACACCACGCTAAACCAGACCTGAGCATTCGCTTCTCCGGGAAGAATCTGTCGATCCGTCGCCCGGTATTTAGCACTGTAGTTCAGGATAGTTTCTCCCTCCTGCAATGGAGCCAGCCAGGGGGGACGAGTATTCGGGATAACCAGATTTCCGGCACCGTCAAAAATACCTAATCCGACGCCTTGCGCCGCACTGGCGCCATAGCCCGCTTCAAATACCTGTGGATCTTTACCATCACTGACACCAGTAAAGAGCACGCCGGCATTGTGGCTAACGGCGGTGTTACAATCCTCCAGTTTCAGCTGAAAAGGTACAGGCTGGGACCAATCCCCCATACCATGAAACATCGCGCTGCGAACCTGCCCCATCAGGACGGTCATGTTCTGACTATCCGCACTGACAACACAAGCTGCATTAACCACCTGCCCCAGGAAATGCACATCCCCGCCGTGAATTCGGACATCCCGAGCGGACCAGGAAAAAGACGGGTATAACATGGTCGCCAGGAGCAAAAGGTAACCAAATCGGGGTCGCATGACATTCTCCTGTTGTCTGCGACAATCTCCAGCCCAGGCATAACGCTTAACAGGCTATGCCGAGGCCGGACATTATCAGGAGTAATGCAGACTGAAGGTAGCCGTTGCCGCAACATTACCGGCAGTTACTCCGTCAGCAGTAGCGACATAATCGACACTGAATGGCAGGGAGTTAGAGCCGTCAATCAGAGTTACAGCGCTGGATTCTTGGGTAAGGTCAAGCGTATTACCATCCGGGCCATAGAGCTGCAGCGCCACGTTGGTTGCAGCACCGGAGCCTGCGGTGTTAGCCAGAACGCCTGGCTGAGTGCTGTCTTCCTGACCGGTGAAGGTGACTGCTGCATTCTGACTTACAGTAGTATCACAATCTTCCAGGTCGATAGTGAAGGCAGTTTTCTGACCTGAGGTAGCACCGACAGTATCCAGTTTTGCAGAACGAACCTGACCCATGGTAACGGTCTGGTTAGCAGAGCCAGCAGATACAGAGCATGCCGCGTCGACAACCTGACCTTCAAAGTTGATGGTACCGCCAGATACGGTGGTTCCTGATGCTACTACAGGACCAATTGCAAACGCAGCAGGAGCAACCGCACTTGTCATCAGGGTAGCGACAATCATGGCTAAAATTTTGTTATTCATTTACATAAAACCTGTTCAAAAAAATATCAAAATGCGCGGCTATTATTTTTTATTTGATGCATAGATGGCAGTAAAAATAAAACGAATAGGCGCAAATTATATTGTTATTTATGCCAACCTACAGGAGCAATATCCATTAATGGACGAAGCGACCGGGAAAACTTTATTTCCCGGTATCCTGTCAGGAGTAATGCAGGCTGAAGGTAGCCGTTGCCGCAACATTACCGGCAGTTACTCCGTCAGCAGTAGCGACATAATCGACACTGAATGGCAGGGAGTTAGAGCCGTCAATCAGAGTTACAGCGCTGGATTCTTGGGTAAGGTCAAGCGTATTACCATCCGGGCCATAGAGCTGCAGCGCCACGTTGGTTGCAGCACCGGAGCCTGCGGTGTTAGCCAGAACGCCTGGCTGAGTGCTGTCTTCCTGACCGGTGAAGGTGACTGCTGCATTCTGACTTACAGTAGTATCACAATCTTCCAGGTCGATAGTGAAGGCAGTTTTCTGACCTGAGGTAGCACCGACAGTATCCAGTTTTGCAGAACGAACCTGACCCATGGTAACGGTCTGGTTAGCAGAGCCAGCAGATACAGAGCATGCCGCGTCGACAACCTGACCTTCAAAGTTGATGGTACCGCC
>CP167919.1 GCA_041504365.1 Dryocola sp. LX212
TCTAATATATTCAAATCTGAAATCATTGGTAATTACATCGAATACTTTATCTATTTGTGGGGTTACTCTAAGCGTTACCCCGAAAACTTTTTCTTTAGTATCTGTGAGTCCTTTCTTTATTTTTTCATCATGGGCGATAGCAATAACTCTACATTTATGATGCTCAACGTATTTATTGATAGCACCCAGTATTTCGTCTGGTTCTAAACTGCTTCTTTCTAAATCATCAAAAATAATTATTTTATCTTTTAATACATTTTCTCTCATTAGTGTGTTAGCTAATCCTGCAGATAAATTTCCAATGCTTAGTGATATGCCAGCAGCACCAACATCAACGTCTTTATGATTATTTATTGTGGACTTTATCTTTGCTTTTCTGGGGTGCATTGCAGCATATACAGAGGTGTAAATATCTTCTAGACTGCTAAGTCCGAAGAGACTTATATAATACATGTCATATGCTTTAAATGTTTCTTCTATCAGAAATGTTTTACCTGACCCCCACTCCCCCGTCAATAATATAGCATACCCAGGTGCAGTTAGTTTTGAATAGTACTGTAATGATTCCTTAACATGGTCATTATTCACCTTGATATATCCTTTTTTATGCTATTAGAAAGTGGGTTATAAATAAGTGCTTCTTCTAAATGATCTGGAGAAAAATGAGAGTATCTCATGGTCATTTTTATATCGGTATGTCCTAGAACTCTTTGCAATACGAGGATGTTTCCACCATTCATCATAAAATGGCTGGCAAAGGTATGCCTTAAAACATGGGTAAGTTGTCCGGCGGGTAGTTCAATGCCAGCGCGTTGTAGTGCGTTTCGGAACGCATAATAACAAGGAGTGAAGAGAGAACCGTTCTTTTTCGGCATTTCATCGAACAGTTCTGCCGCAAGGGGAATGGTACGGTTGCGCTTGCCTTTAGTTTTGATAAATGTAACTTTTCCAGCAGCAACCTGCGACCGCTTTAATGTTTCTGCTTCACTCCAGCGTGCGCCAGTAGTCAGACATATTTTCACAATCATTTCGAGATCTTTGGCTGAACTATTACGACATTCTTGCAAAAGAACTTCAATTTGCTCCCCTGTAAGATATGCCATTTCACTTTCATCAGTTCTGAACTGCCGGACGTTTTCCAGAGGATTGGGAGCTTTCCATTCGCCGAGTCTTTTCAGCTCATTGAACACAGCGAGAAAATAGGCGTGTTCCAGATTAAGGGTGCGAGGAGATACTTTCGATACGCGTTTAGTCCTGGCAAATTCACCTTCAAGTCTTTTGGCTCGATAAGCAGTGAATAGCTGGGCGTTAAACTCTGTTGCCAGCGGTGACCCCATACACTCCGCAGCCCAAAGCATAGAACTTTTGCGCTTCTCACCATCATTCAAAGTGATGCCATGACGATCAAACCAGAGATGAATTAAATCAGACAAGCGACGAATGTCTTTGCCTTCTCCGAGCCAAGGGGAATCATCAATTTTTTGCAGCGTATAGTTTTCGAAAGCAAGCGCTTCCCCTTTGGTGGAGAACTTCTTGCGGATGCGCTTGCCATCTTTGCCGTTGCTACGGTCTACAGCGTAAAAATCTGCGACCCATTGACCATCAGCTAGTTTTCTTACAGGCATAACTTAACCGTTTAGAATGCGTTGTTTTTGCTGTTGGAATTCTTCGTCACTGAGAATACCTTTTTCTTTGAGAGCAGCTAAGCGTTCCATTTGAGAGATTAAATCGTCGGCCTGTGGATTAGGTTGTTCAACCAGTTGCGAGGTTTCATTCTGAGCGTTGCGGGTAGAGTTGATCAGGTTTGTGAAAGGAATAACCGATGCCTTCATGACATTTTTGATGGTATATGTTTGGCCGCTGGTCGAAATCATAATCTCACCCAGAAGCAAACCTGTTTTTCCACCAACACTTACAATGTTTTTGAGATTTACATCTACCTGCTTAACGCCAAAAACCATGCCCTTATCCAGGAAAATGACTCGTTGGTTTGTAAGAGTAATTAGCCAGGTATTACCACCCATCGCTCCGCTTGCCACTGCCAGCGGTTGCTCACCAGAGTTGAGAATGCTTGGTAAATGGAAAAACTCTTTCTTCGTGCCAAACGAGGAGTCAGAAACCACTTTTGCCAGACGAGAAAATTCTTTTTTTAGCTGATCTTTGGAAGCTGTTTTGTAGTCAATCATTATGAAATCCTTATCTTATTTTAAAGTTAATACAACCCTGCCTATAATTTTTATGTCATCAATAGCACAATCAAATGCCATGCCTACGCCGCTAACGCGCACTTTACCAACCGGGATACGTGTAAGCGTTCGGATACTCGTCTTGCCCTCAACTTCAACCAACCAGTTATCGTCATATACCTCAGTAAATGACTCGTCAACGATGTACTGGGTTAGCCCATCAATAATGCACATTGGTTGCTGTGGTAGTGGCTTACCAGGTAGGAAAGTGACTTTATCTAGCCTTAAAACTCCAGAGTCATAAAGGTGACCATCGACGATCTTATGACGTGGTGCTTTGATAATATCTAATTCTTCATTCTCAAACTTCGGTCCCCGACCAGTTGCCAACCATTCAAGACTTACACCTGTTTCGGCCATGCACTTGATCATGATGTCGGCAGGAAGCCCCCCACGTTTGTAGCGCGAAGACAATGAACTGGCTGCAATATCAAGAATTTCAGCCAGTTGCATTTTCTGTGTGAAGCCATATGCCTCTATAACTCTATCCAGCACTGGTGCGCTGTCTGTATCAGGGTCAATTCGGAATCGTGCCATTTTATACTCAAGCTTCTTAGATTTTATCTAAATCAGATTGACGCTTAGATATTATCTAACTAACCTTGCTCCGTAGTTTGAATGTAGCCTTATATAACCCTGTATTGCCGTACAGGTTAACTGACGGAGTTTGCACTATGCGCCCCAACATTACAATCATCATCCCAGAGCCGTACTTGCCGCTAGATGAGTATTGCCGCCGCACTGGCACCAACAAAGAAACCGCTAGGAACCTGATTGAATACGGGAAATTACCAATTAAGCCGAAAGGAAAGCAGAAGAAAGGGTTAGTTGAAATCAACATGGCCGCGCTTACCATTCAGGCACTAAGCGAATGTGACATTTCGCTTAACGCGTAAATCATCCTATCGATTAGCTAGAGGCGAATCATGTTTGATTTTCAGGTTTCCAAACATCCACATTATGACGAAGCGTGCCGGACTTTTGCTTTGCGTCACAACATGGCAAAGCTGGCAGAGCGAGCGGGCATGAATGTGCAGACGTTACGTAACAAGCTCAATCCGGATCAACCCCACCAATTCACCCCGCCTGAATTATGGCTGCTTACCGACCTGACAGAAGACTCAATTCTTGTTGATGGGTTCTTGGCTCAAATTCAATGCTTGCCATGTGTACCAATTAACGAGTTAGCGAAAGATAAATTGCAGTTCTACGTCATGCGAGCCATGAGCGAATTAGGAGAACTAGCGAGCGGTGCGGTATCTGATGAGCGTCTGACCTCTGCCCGTAAGCACAACATGATTGAAAGCGTTAACGCTGGCATTCGCATGTTGTCACTTTCTGCGCTGGCAATACAGGCACGACTCCAGGCCAACCCAGCAATGTCGAGCGTGGTCGATACCATGAGCGGTATTGGCGCATCGTTCGGCCTGATTTAAGAGGATGAAAATGGAACCGTCATTCGCGTCACTGCTAAAGCGCCAAAGCCCTTCGATGAGCTACGGTCACGGATGGATTATGGGTGATGATAATACTCGCTGGCATCCATGCCGCGACCAGTCTGCATTGCTAAATGGCCTGCGTACCCAAAAGCCGACACTCTTCACCAGACTCATAAAGCGCTGGAGGGCTCAATGAATAATGTTGCTCTGGTTAAGTCCGTTAAAACAACGCAGACAACGTTTAACAATGTGTACTTCATGCATGCGCGAATTGATGGCCCGTTAAAGATGACCGGTGACGAATGTCTCGCTCGTTTCCGTCAGCAGCTGAAAGCCACCAATAATGCAGCGCAGCGCAATTTTAATAAGCTCGACAATAACTTTAAATTCGTTGTCCTGACGCTGGCTAACCGCCTGGAGCCGTCATCATTTAAACCAGATGAAATCGGTAAGCCGTTCGAGTTTTTCGAACAGGCACGCCGCGCACTGATTATCCGGTCGATGAATGAGATCACCCGCTGGGGAAGTTTGCTCCCTTCACGCTTTTCAAAGTACGACTGTTATTTAACTGAGTAATTAATCCATCCAAAAGCAATGGCGTAAACCCGCCGGGCATTCCTTTGCCCAAATTCAGGAGAAGCTTTATGCGAAACACCGAAAACCACAAAATTGAAGCTGAAAATACCGCCTTGGTTTCTTTGCTGAATAAAGCAAAAAACGAAGAGCGCAAAGACCGCGCGCTGGCCGTTTCATTGCGTCTTGAGGCTCTGGCGATTCATATCACCCGCGAGGGTATGAACGGCACTGAGGCCGCGGAGCTGCTGCGCCGCGAAGCACTCCGTTATGAAAATGAATCGCAGGAGCTGCACTAATGGCCGATGCAATGGATTTAGCGCAGCAGCGCGAGCACGAAGAGCGTGAGCGTCATATTAATAATGCGCGTAGCCGTATCGCTGCACCTTCCCGTTTTCTCTGTGAAGAATGCGACGCACCAATCCCGGAAGCTCGCCGTGCAGCTGTGCCAGGTGTCGGATATTGCGTGACCTGTCAGGAAATCGCAGAGCTGAAAAATCAGCATTACAGGGGAGGTGTCTGATGGGAACCCATGTTCTAAAAATACTCCCTAATCATTACATGGCAGTCATCAGCGGACGAAAAAAGGCCGAATTACGAAAAAACGACAGGGATTACAACGAGGGGGATCGCCTTCATTTTCGTGAGTGGGCTCGCGGGAAATATACAGGGCGCGAACTGGTAGTTCGTGTAACTCATGTTCTGGATTGCTCCTGCGTTATTGAAGGTGCTGACCAATGGGTTGTTTTATCCATTCGAATGCCAAATCGCAGCTTTTATGAAATTCCTGACTGCCTTATGAACGGCTTCCGGGGTTGAGGAAGTGACAAAAGCTATTATTCAGTTTGCCTGGCCGTGGAATGCGCCACGGCAGGCAATTGCCAGTCCATATCTTACCCATAAAGAAAAGCACCGCCGCGATCGAGAGATTGCGGCGTTGCTGCGGGCGCGTACCGAGCTGGCAAAGCAGCCTGATTGCGTAAGTTATGAGATCAATCGCCGCGTCGATTATTTAGAGCGTACCTATGGTGCTCAACGAGCCAATGCTCACCTCGTCACATTTGTAAGGCGAGCATTGCCACGTCTTGAGCTGGTTGCCGGTAAATATTCCCTTAGCGGTATCGCTCCAGATTTATCCCGGCTTCTTTTTGGTGGGCGTTTTGACTCACCCGAAATCAGCTTTCTTGCTTCCCGCCTGATAAACATGACCGCCCGTTATAACCGCCTGCAGGATATGTCCAAATCCGATATCGAGCTGCTGGCCGGTGACATTGCTAATTACATTACAGGCGAAATTGGGGTAATTGAAGGCGATGTTGGAAGTCTAAAAGTACTGCATCAGATCTACATGCGCGCAGCGATTATCGCGCAGCATTTCAGATGCATGCCGCCGCTGTGGGAACGCGTGACAGCCAGACTGGTATCGCTGGATGACATTGCCCCTGCAGTGCTGAGGATGACCAATGAAAAATGGTGGCGTGGTCGCCTGCGCCGCGTTGCCGCCGAATGGCGTGAACATCTGCAAATCGCTTTAGGCAATGTCAGTAAAAAAAATGCACCTTACGCCAGTAAGGCCTGCATAGCGGACTGGCGCGAGCAAAAGCGTCGCACACGTGAGTTTCTCAAAGGGATGGATCTGATAGACGACGAAGGGAACCGTATCAGCCTCATCGATAAATACGACGGCAGCGTCGCGAACCCGCCTATCCGTCGTGGGGAATTGATGACTCGCATTAGCGGCTTTGAAAAAATCTCAAACGAGCTGGGCTATATGGGCGAGTTCTACACCATCACTGCACCTTCGAAATACCACGCCACAACGAAAGCAGGCTACCGCAACAACAAATGGAATGGTGCAAGCCCAGCCGATACTCAGTCTTACCTGAGCGGCGTCTGGTCGCGTATTCGGGCCAAACTTCACCGTCAGGATGTGCGTATTTTCGGGATCCGCGTAGCTGAACCTCATCACGATGGAACTCCCCACTGGCATATGCTGATTTTCATGCTGCCGCAGGATGTTGATCGTGTTCGCGCCGTCATGCAGGAGCATGCGCACAAAGAAGATGACGCAGAGCTGCTGAGTGCCAAAGCTCGCAAGGCGCGTTTTCATGCCGAAGCCATCGACCCGGAAAAAGGCAGCGCCACCGGCTACGTGGCTAAATACATCAGTAAAAATATCGATGGGTTTGCGCTTGATGACGAGCGCGATGACGAAAGCGGTGAGCTGCTGAAAGAAACTGCGCCTGCGGTCGCTGCCTGGGCGGCGCGCTGGCGTATCCGTCAGTTTCAGTTTATCGGCGGTGCGCCGGTGACTGTCTACCGCGAACTGCGAAAAATGGCTGACTCGGAAACGGCCCATGGTCTGAGCGTGGAATTTGCCGCCGTGCATGATGCGGCCGACGGCGGTCGATGGGCTGATTATGTGAATGCCCAGGGCGGCCCCTTTGTGCGACGTGACGATCTCCAGGTGCGCACATGGTATGAGCCGACCGATACGTGCAACGAATACGGAGAGGAATGTGTGCGTATCAAAGGTGTGTTCGATACCACCGTTGGCAAAGACACGCCGATTATTACCCGTCTCATCCAGTGGAAGATTGTCCCCAAACTCGCCCTTGATTTGGAAGTTGACCTTAAGGGCGATCCTTCGCCCTCTCGGAGTTCTGTCAATAACTGTACGGGAAGCGAAAGCGACCCACCGATGCTGGATTTAACCAAACCTCTGAGTCGGCGTGAAAGGCGAGAGCTGACAAAGCGACTCAGGAAACCGAAGCCACCTAAAAGGCCGAGATTTATCCACGGAACGGATGAGCAAAACGCAGCTATTGCTAAAACTATCGACGAGATACATCTGACCACCGGCATCACTATCAGCCGGGGTGAAGCACTGCACCTGATAGCAGGTGGTAAAAGTTGTTTGGACGGCAAATGGCTTAAAGGGACGGCCACTGGAGAGATCTTTTCCGCTGCCCCATCACAGCATGCTAAAGCCAGGAAATATCATGCTAAAGCTCAGGAAATCGTAAGCCGTGTAGCGGATTTAGCAGAATCAGTAATGAGAAAATTCCATTAATGTTTATCCTTATCATGCACATACATTGTGTTTCTAGATGATTTCATTTCGCAAATTCAGTTAATTTATGTTACTGTGTTTATATACAGTATCTCGCAATGGAGGATGTGTGGATAGAGAGTTGAATGAGCACGTTATGATTGAGCGGGTCGAAATGATTGCGCGTCTAACGGCTGAGGGCGCTTGTCAGGAAAGAGACCGTGAAATTGCTTTGAATTTAATTGCAGATATCACTGGCAGAAATCTGTCAGAAGGTCATTCATATTCAGTAATCCTTTCGCTAGACCCTATGCAGGTGGAGCGTTGAGCGAAGACAATGCAGCCTCTAATTGTTCGTAGCTTTATCGATAGAGGGTTTGCTCAGTGAGCGATGTTTAGCTAGAATAATCAAGCTCTTTAGCTTAGGACCAAATCAACGGTCTAGCCGGGTGTTTAGCCAGGCTCTAATTTATTGAACGACATAAGGTTGCGAAAGGTGCAGAGCCCGGCCTTCGTACCTTGTCCGGGAGCTGCACCTTTCGCTTCCTTTAGTAAAGAGTCACACGCCCAAGGCTTGCCTTGGGCGCTTCAATTAGAGGCAACGATGCTTTTTTCAGATAGAATTTGCGATGAGTTAGGATATTCAAAGCGGCAACTCAATTCTTTCCTCAAAAATGCACCTAGGAAGTATCGGGTCTACTCTATTCCAAAGCGCACAGTCGGCTATCGAACAATCGCCCATCCTTCTAAAAAGCTGAAGGAAATTCAGCGTATCTGTGATGCTCTTTTGCAAGATATGTTGCCAGTTCATAATTGCGCTTATGCTTATAAGAAAGGCAGTAGCATTAAAAAAAATGCAATGCTTCATGTTTCCCAGTCGTATTTGCTAAAAATGGATTTTAGTAATTTCTTCAACTCAATTACACCAGATATGTTTTGGTCTAAAGTGGATGAGTTAGGGATCGATATAAATAAAAAAGAAAGGGGGAGGTTAACAAAGGTACTTTTTTGGCAACCGAACAGGCATGATTCTGATAAACTAAAATTAAGCATAGGCGCGCCTACTTCGCCACTAATAAGTAATTTTGTGGCGTACGAATTTGATTTTTTTCTTTCTGAATGGTGTCTTTCTCAAGGGATTATTTATAGCCGCTACGCTGATGATTTGACATTTTCAACATTCAAGGTTGGTATTTTATTTTCAGTGCCCAGAGTAGTTAAAGCATTTTTGAATAAATATTTTGATGGAATTACTGTTAATGAAGCAAAAACGAAATTTTCTTCGAAGAAGCATAATCGTCATGTTACAGGAATAACACTAACAGATGATGGTAGGATTTCACTGGGTAGAGATGAGAAGAGGCGTATTTTTCATTTTGTACATGCATTCTCTCTTGGAGAACTTGACCCGGATTTATTATCTAAACTTCGAGGCAAGATCATTTTTTATGAGCATATTCAACCGGGAATTATTAAGCGCTTATCAGATAAGTACACAGAAGAGTTAATTTTATCTTTGTTAAAGGGTGATTAAATGATTATTCGGCACGTTCTCGATTCAAAAATAATTGAGTCGGCAAGGAAAAATAGTTTAAAATCAAATTTTCAACTTGTCAAGGATATCACTGAAGGTAAGGTCGAGACTAAAGGTGATGGCGTTGCTGATGAGATTGTCACTTTGGTTAAAGAAAAGATTTCTAGTAAAAGGCTAAGGGTAAATCAAATTGGTGTCTACGGCGTTCGTGGAATTGAAGACATTACGCTGAAAATTGAAGATGACATTACGGTTATAATCGGTATTAACGGGTCGGGAAAGTCAACTATACTTGATAGCTTAAGTTTGACATTATCATGGCTTAAAGCAAATTTTATCAAAGAAGAGGGCGTGGGAACTTATTTAAGAGATTTAGATATAAATAACTCTAAGGAAGTCTCTTATGGAAGTGTCGCGTGTCGGCTTTCTCTAGAGGGGGAGGATTTTAATTTTCTTTCAACTAAATCAAAACCTGGTAAGGCTTTGAGTAGACGCAGTTCTTTGCAAGAGATCAAAGCTTTAGGTGGGCTCTATCGATATGTTAACTCTAAATTTTCTGATTCCAACCTTCCCTTGGTTGCCCATTATTCTGTAGCGAGATCAAATGAAGGTACAAAAGATGATTTTGCTAAGGTGGCGTCTCAGATTGGTATCAAGGACAAGTGGAGTAAATTTGATGCCTACGAAGACGTGCTTAAAGACCGACATGATTTTAATGAGTTTATTGTTTGGTTAGGGAGAATAGACAGCATAGCTCGGCAAGGTGGTGGAATAAATGAAGAGATTAGTAAGTTACAGTCTGAAATAGAAAGTACGAATAATTTGCTAAAAATGTTTAAGGATAAGGGTAATGACCTTTCCTTTATTCTACCACTGGAAGAGATAATAAGAAAAAAGAATCAAGAAATATCCGAAATATACAATGAAAATTTTAACCGGGATGAGGTGCTGGCTTCTAAAGTTTTTAAGCATATTAAGCAAGCAATAACAATTTTTATACCTGATATTAATGATGTCAGGTTGGTTTATGAACAAGAAGGTGTTAAGTTAGTTTTATATAAAAACAATAAAGAAATTAGTGCCCAGCAACTCTCTCAGGGGGAAAAGTCACTTTTGTCTTTAATTGGTGATTTGACTCGTAGGTTAGTGCTTCTAAATCCAAGTCTGGAAAATCCTCTTGATGGCGAAGGAATAGTTCTTATCGATGAGATAGACTTGCACTTACACCCTTCTTGGCAGCAAACGGTTATCATTAACCTTCAAAATACATTCCCTAACCTGCAATTAATCGTAACAACACATAGTCCACAAGTGCTGAGTACTGTCTACTCTAGATCTATTCGATCACTTCATGAAGTGAATGACGTTCTAAATACAATACCAAATCTTGATGTTAATAATAAAATAATGGCGTCTGAAACCCCTGGATTTCAAACTAGAGGGGTTATGAGTACTGATATTTTATCTGAAATTATGGGTATTGATCCGGTTCCTCTAGTTAAGGAAGCAAAATGGGTTCAGGAATATCATGCAGCAATTGAACATGATAAACATACTGAAGGGGACTCCATTAGCTTGTGGGCGGATATTGTCGAGCACTTTGGTGAGAATCACCCAGTAGTAATAGCCTGCAAAAATGCTATTAGATTAAAAGGTATGAGAGGTAAGATCAG
>CP167920.1 GCA_041504365.1 Dryocola sp. LX212
CCTGGTGGTAAAAGGGCTGCTGGTCCGGGCGAAATACCCGGTTGACGGCCGTCCGGTCAGTGTTTGGGGGCTGACGCCACACGGCGTGGCGTTCTCGTTCGACGAGAACGAGCTGCTGGCCGATGTTATTCCGTTCCAGCCTTCAAGAGTCTCGGCGGCGCAGCTCCCGCACCGTCTGGCCGTGCAGTCTCTGCGCCTCGCCATGACAGCGCGGGGGGCCACCGGCTGGCGGTATCTGCACCGGCTGAGTCTTAAGGGCATGAAGGTGCCGGACGCGCTGGCGGAGCTTGACGGTAAAACGGTGGCGTTTGAGGTGGAGCGCACCGTCAAGAGCCGTAAGCGGTACCAGGAAGTGGTGTCCGGTTATCTATTTAACCGTAAGACGAACGGCATCGATGAGATCTGGTACCTCTGCCCGGACCGGGCGACGCAGGTTCGTGTGCAGCGGGCGATTCTGGCCGTGGATGAAATCGTGAACCCACAGACCGGTGAAGCCCGGAAAACCGCAGAGCTGGACCGGGAACGGCTGTTTTCATGTTTTAAATTTATGACAATGGAGTGAAACAGATGACGTTATACATGGTGATGGTGGCGGATGAAGATGACAGGGATAAATTCATTATGCCAACCAGTGATGATGCGGCGTATATGACGATAATTGCCCGGCAGACGAGGACCCGCGTATTTTGTTTCCGGGACAAGGCGCAGCATCTGGCGATGCTGAAAACGCTGGATCTGTATCACAAGAAGATGGCCGGGAATGACAAAGGGGTATTCTACTTCGCCGGGCCAAATCCGGGGCTGGCGAAAGGCAAACCGGCGGGTATGGCGATGGCGGATTATGTGTACGGTAAAGTGTCGCAGTTTGCCATCAGTCATGGCGTGAAGGTGCTGAACCCGGAAACGTGTTAACCGTAACGGCACCGGCTGCGCCGGTGTCGTTATTCCTCTCCCAGTTGTTCGCTCATTGCCTGCCAGAGCCGTTCCGCATCTTCATGTAGCTGTTCGCACATGTCGGCCGGGGCGTCCATGTCCAGCTCGTTCAGCTTTTCCAGCAACAGCAGCGACTGATCCTTGATGAATTTCGCCATGTTGAGGGCGGTTTTTTCCTGTTTAGTCATGTTTCTTTCCTTCCGGCATGTTGTGCGCCTGTCGGGTATACTGTCTCAAAAATAGCGGGGTGAGACAATGGCGTGGGTGACGGTGAGACAGGCCACGGAACTGACGAGGAAAGCCCGGAGTTCTCTGTATCGGGATATGGCTAAGGGCCGCGTATCATACAGGACAGAGGTTGATGGTGGGCGGGTGATGGATACCAGCGAACTGATCCGGGTGTACGGTGAGTTAAGACAAAGTGAGACTCACGGGCGGGACGAGTTGAGACTGCCGGATGAGACTGAAAAAACAGTGTCTGAGGCGCTGATCGCGGAGATAAAAGCCCTGCGGGAAGAGGTGGCGGGACTGCGGCAGGAAATGCAGGCCATGAGACTGCTGCAACATAAACCGGAGACGGCAGAAACACCGGCTGAAACGCCGCGCCGGTGGTGGCAATGGGGGAAGCACTGACGCACTGCGCTTGTCAAACCTGCTACGGCCAGCAATGAATTGCGCCCCCGTCACCGGTTAGCGGTTATGCAGCTGCTGGCGGAGTTGTCCGGTGGTCATGCCTGGACGTGTGCCAGCGCGGGCGGCAGACATTTTATTACGTATCTGTTTTTCATATTCAGCCTGTGCCAGTTCTTCACTGGTGGGACGCTGCAACAGTGCGGCCTTGCCCGGCCGTGTCCCTGTCATATTCCCCAAAACATCAGGTTCAGGGCATTTTTTATGGCCTCCGCCTCTTCGCTGACATCCGCCAGCGCCTCGCCGGTGACACTGGCCGGCACGCCGGACAACTCGGTGGTCATCACCCGGTAGTCTTTGCCGTTGACGCTGACCACCGGGAACAGCTGGCGGTTGACCTTCTGCGAGAAGTGACGGGACTCCAGCAGCGGGATCACCATGCGTCGCCCTGGTGTCTCGATAATGTCGCTCTGCACATCTACAAACAGCCGGTAATGGCTCTCACGCTTGTATTCATAGACCGTAAACTGCATGTCACCAGTTCCGGTTTTCGTCGGCAAAAGAGCCGTGCTGCGCGATGAAATTTGCGACTTCTTCCATGCCTTCCCTGTTCTCTGCTTTCCAGCGTTCGGCCTGTATGCGGCGGGCTTCCCGGCCGATAGCGTCATTAACCAGCCCGGAGATGTTCACGCCTGCGGCGTGTAGTGCCTGGTAGTGCTCTTTGTCTACGGTGACGCTGACTCTGTGTTTCATAGGTTCCCCTTGTCTGGATACTCTGAGTATATATCATTCGTATGCAGTGCTGGGAAAAAGCGACAAAACAGGGATTACGGTATCCGTTTTCCATCAAACCGCCCGCCATGCAGTTACGTGCATAGCCATTCACCCCTGCAAAATTCATCAGACACGTTTTGCGGCGTTTTCGCCGGTTAAGCTGTGGTTTTCGTCATCTTCGGGCTGAAATCGCCCTGAGCGAGTTTTGGCAGTGCTCACAACGGATGTTATGGTAAATCTGGCTCAGGTGAATCAGCCTGGCAACGCTTATCTCCTGGCGAACAACGTAATGTTCGGCATGTGCGGCAATAAGATTGAGGTATTTTCTCTCCGTTCGGTAATTTCCTAAAACCAAACACTTCTTCAATTTCATTAATGCTATGTGCTGTCACTACGCAGCAAGGGCACTCGGCGCTTATTTCATAAGGCATGAGCCTCTCCTCGTATTGTGTTAATAAGGCTTAAAAAGCCCCGGAGGGCTTTTAGATCACTCAGTGTTATCTGGAGTACGGTAAATCTGTAGCCAGTGTCGGCCAGCAACACTTGTTGGCGGTGCATACTCGTTGTCACGGATCGTACAGTAGCGTCCGTATTTTCGAATTACTGTGTGAGTGTTTGTATTGATATCACACTCCTGAAATGACCCACCATCACGCCCAACTAGTTGCTTAGGACCTACGTAAATTGCCATTCTGCGTTTCCTTTCATGCCAAATAAGGGGGATATTACCCATTTACTATGTGGGGCTTTGGAGCGTAGTTTCAATATTTACTGGTTTGATATTTATCGTTATTCGCTTGCCTTCACATTTCAGACTGGTGCTAAAGAGGCTGCTGTCCCCGGTAGGGACAATGTAATACTGGCTTTTATAAGTAGACGGTGCCACAATTGATATACATGTATAGCGATTGTTTTCTAGGAGGTCTATATGCTGGCAATCCGATTATCTGATGAGATTGAGTCCCGTCTGGACTCGCTGGCGAAACAAACCGGCAGAACAAAGACGTTCTATGCGCGGGAAGCGATTCTGGCGCACCTGGAAGACCTGGAGGATTATTATCTTTCAGCGGAAACAGCGGCACGTGTTCGCCGTGGTGATGAGGTCGTGCATTCGTCTGAGGACGTGAGGAAATCACTTGGTCTGGACGATTACACTTAGCGTGCGTTTTCTCACGGATAGGTTTCAAACCCTTTTACCTTAAAACCGACAGGCAGTTAGTCCTTTGCATAGCCCCCTCTCCCGCAAAACGTGTTTCTGCGGGGGGGGCAAGGCATGAGATGTATGGTAAATAGAAATTAAAAAATTAGATGTAAAAATACTAAAGGCTATTATTAATTCACATTCATTATTAGGGATGTTGAGCCGGAGAAAGAACCTGGACTCACAGAGCCTGATAGCACACTGTAGATGTCTATAGTTTTTGTGCTGTCTTCCGAAAATGTAAATGTTGTCGTTGTTTCTCCCGTTGCGTTATTGAAATGGAGATTAGACTTCCCCCCATTGGTCAGGTTAATGCTGGATGTGCTAAAGCTAAGTTTCACCGTCCCATCCCCACCTGAGCAAGAAACATTCGTCTTTCCTGAAGCGATAGAACCATTAAATTCTTGTGGTGTAATATTTTTATGGTCAATTGATACACTGGTAGCTGAACATGAAACAGGATTCACTGGGGTTGGATTTGGTGGTGTACCTGGGAACGCGAAAACATCGTTGACGCATACATTCTTCACTCCTGCGCCTTTTATATATGCGTAGTTATTACCCTCGTACGGAACCCATCTAACAGTACCACCTACTTCATCAGGTATAGTCAGATCGCATGATACACTTGGTACTGAAGAACCATGCTCCGTATCGGGACAATGAATTAAACTCATGTTCGAACCACCAAAAGCATTAACACATTGCTCTTTTGCGGAGTATTGATATTCATATACTTTTTGCCCTGGAGATACATAAGCACACATCCATGAAGCATAAAACGTTTTATCGGGGCCGAATATTTCTGTACCTCCGGAGTTATCATTAAATGCTGGGCATTCTGCTGTTATTTCTGCAGCATCAGATAATGAAGATATTAAAACAGCTAAAACAAAAATCACGCATCGAATATTCATTTTTTGTTTCTTTTTGTTAGAGAGATTGTTCTTTAGGTAAAGAACCCCTATTTTACTTGCTCTCGAGATTTACATTTTGTCTTGTTGTTGGCAAGTCCAATTGTAGATATGGCTGGGCGCTTTATTATTAATGGCGAGGTGTAAACATATACTTGGTTTGATGCTGCCCATCTATCCCCGGGTAGTAAGATAATTTTCGTCCGCTTAGCGGACCTCAATCATATCGATTAACAAGCGTTTTTTATCCGAGAAATTGACACTGCAGCTTCCTGGTGATGAAGCGATTACATTGAAATTACTATATATCTTCTGATCTTGAAAAGATTTCCTTGAGATCCTTTTTCTCTGCGCGTAATCTCTTGCTCTGTAAACGAAAAAACCGCCTTGCAGGGCGGTTTGATCGAAGGTTAAGCCAGATAACAGTCTGCTTAACCGGGTAACTGGTTCTTCGCGGGAACAGTCACCAGGTAAGTTTAGTCAGTTTAGCTCTTATAAACAGGCTTCTTCAAGAGAAAAGTTACTTTTCCTCTCATCTGTTCCCGCGAACCTCCAGTTACCAGTGGCTGCTGCCAGTGGCGTTTTTGCGTGCTTTTCCGGGTTGGACTCAAGTGAACAGTTACCGGATAAGGCGCAGCAGTCGGGCTGAACGGGGAGTTCTTGCATACAGCCCAGCTTGGAGCGAACGACCTACACCGAGCCGAGATACCAGCGTGTGAGCTATGAGAAAGCGCCACACTTCCCGCAAGGGAGAAAGGCGGAACAGGTATCCGGTAAACGGCAGGGTCGGAACAGGAGAGCGCAAGAGGGAGCAACCTGCCGGAAACGGTGGGGATCTTTAAGTCCTGTCGGGTTTCGCCCGTACTGTCGGATTCATGGTTGAGCCTCACGGCTCCCACAGATGCACCGAAAAAGCGTCTGTTTATGTGAACTCTGGCAGGAGGGCGGAGCCTATGGAAAAACGCCATCGGCGCAGCCTTTCTGGTCATTAATGCTTATCACTCCTGTCCGTGTGTTCGCAGCGCCCGCCGCAGTCTCACGGCCGGAGCATCGTGACCGAGTGAGCGAGGAGGCGCAATTTCTCCCGTTCTTGCCGACGGCCACCCGACGCGCGCATGTCCCATATTGCTATTAACTCATTGCCCTACCTAAAGTTTTCCCGTTCCCTGCCGATAATAACACCAGATAGGTGAAGTCTGTCGGTTCTGTCATGTACTTAACCCGTTCACCTATCTGATGATTCTTTTTCTCCTTGCCGAGAAATGCAAGTCATCCCCGCTGGGGCGGGACTGACTTCAGGGGTAAAGTCCCTGCTTACGCTGGCTGGACGCCACCGACGCCGGAACGTTACCCCTCTTTCTGTCTTAGCCCGGCTGGACGCCGGTCACGCCAGAAATTCACCCGGCCCCCGTCTGGCTTACGCCTGACCACCCACAAAAATCCACGGTGCTGGATGCACCTGACGACGCAGCAAGCTGCCTCTGATTTTGCGGGTGGTCAGCCGCTCGCTATGGCGTGCTCTGACGGGGGCCGGAACACCGGAAAAATCCACGCTGGGGCGTGGCCTTTTCCTCTCACACGCTGTGGGCGTGTTCGTTGTTCCCCGGGGCTGCGACTTTTCCGCTGGGGCGGAAAGCGTCTGGCCTTTGCGGTGAAAGCTGAACGCAATCACCACAAACGTGAACGCCACCGCCATGCTTTGGGGCATGTCAGCGGCTTGCGCAGCAGGGGCTGCACATCACGCCGGTAAACCGTCGCTTTAAGGAGAGAGGTTATATGTTCAGTCTGGATTCGCTTGCCTGGAAGTTCGGGGTGCCTGCCCTGGCACAACAGATTTACCCGTGGGTCAGCTGGTTGTTCCAGGATCATGTCAGCCTGCTGGTGACGTTCCTGTGTATCGGGGTGCTTTTTGGGCTGTTTTCCGCCTGGACTGGCCGGTTGCGCTACGTGGGCCTGAGCCGGAAGGAGCGCCGGGACTATGCCGACCGCTATCGTCGTGATCATAACCGGGCAGCCCCCTTTTCTGTGCTGGCCTCGCTGGACTCACCGGGCCGTGCGGTCACCGCCCGTCGCCATCTGTGGAACGGTCTGCATAAGCTGACGGAATGGGGCGTTCTGGCTCTGTTTGTCCTGCTGGTTGTCGCGGTTTTTATCGAGAGCTGGGGGGAAACCGTCCTGCGTCCGGGCTATTACGCGAATGCGGATTATTACCTGCTCCAGCCGGCTAATCTGTTCGGTATTGCCTGGTGTGCTGCCGGACTCATTGCCGGGGTGATTCTGGCGCGTCTGCTGGCCTTCCTGTTCCTTGACGGTCGTCTGGCGGCCGCTGATGAGAAGGTGAACGCCCGGCTTAATCAGGAGAATCGCCGCAGCAGCCAGCGGACCGGGGAAATGACCGACGTGCGCCACCTGCATTTTGGCGAACCGATGCCGGTGAACGCGCTGACGGATTTCTCCACGGAGCATGCCCGGCAACAGCAGGCGGTGTTCCTGGGCAAAGATGAGCAGGGCCAGCCGGTGCGGGTCCCGCGTGAGACGTGGCGCAAGACCAACATTCAGATCCTCGGCCTGCCCGGCAGCGGCAAGAGTGTGATGGCGACCAATGCGCTCATTCGCTGCGTACGCGATTTCGGGGACGCGGTGGTGTACTTCGACCCCAAAGGGGACGCGTGGGCGCCGCACGTCTTCCGGGCGCACTGCCCGGACTTCACCCTGCTGGATTTGCGGCCGGGGAAACCGGCGCAGCTGAACCTGTTCCGCGACCTCGACCAGTACGCCCTGAAAAATCTGCTGGTTGCCGGGTTTAACCTGGCCGAAACCGGTGACGTGGCCGATCACTACCGTATCAGCGAGCAGAAAGCGGCGAAGCTGATTGCGGACCAGTTCCCGCAGGGTACGAACATTCAGCAAGTGCTGGCGGCAGCGTATGCGCTGCCGGAGGCGCTGAAAAAGGATGTGAAGGGGCTAATTACCAAGCTGGAGAACGTGGCCGATCTGAGCGTTCTGCAAACGGATTCCGGTATTGATGTGGCCGGGATTATCAACGGTGGCGGCTGCCTGTATGTCATTGGTTCAATGGACGATGAAGCGGTGATCCGGGTGCAGAAAATGCTGTTTGCCCGTTGCGCGCAAATCATCATTGCGCGGGATGAGTTCCGGGCGTGGCCGCACGTCAGCATGATGCTCGATGAAATTAAATACCTGCTGTCGAAATACGTGCTGAACGCGCTGGGGACGCTGCGCAGCCGGGACTGCAATCTGCTGCTGGCGCACCAGTCGCTGGGCGACTTCGGTCAGTGCGGGCAGGATCTGCCCGCTGATTTTGTGAAAACCACGGTGCTGGATAACACGCCGATCCGCTGGTTCTACCGGGTGGCCAGCCAGGAGTCCGCGCAGTGGGCGGCGGGCCAGACCGGGGAAATTCAGGTGGACGTGGAGCGCCGCCGGGCCAGCCGTGAGGCGGGGAATGTGGAGCATATCAGCGGCGACAGCTTCATCCAGAAAGAGGCGCGGCCGCTGTTTGACGTCAACACCCTGCAACACCTGCCGGACGGGTTCGCGGTAATGACCGGGCTGGGCGTGGCGCGGCTGGCGTTCAGCAGCCCGCTGCGGGTTGAGCGCCGGGAAATTGTGCTGAAAACCTTCCCGGTGCTGGCGAAAATCGATCCGCTGGCGGAATACCAGACTCCGGCAGAAGACGGTGGGCCGAAAGCGCGTGACGACTTTGCAGGGCTTTACTGATGGCGCTGGCGGAGTACAACGTCAGCCACGCGAAACGACAGGCCCGGAATGCGGAGAAAACCCGGCAGGCCCTGCGCTGGCTGCGGGAAGAGTTGTGCTCAACGGCAGAAATTATGGCCCGCCTGCTTGGGATCACGGCGGTGCAGCCGGTTTACCGCTTTCTGGACAG